>NZ_JBHWLC010000031.1:0-88823 GCF_042730635.1 Streptomyces sp. NPDC059917 | reverse complement strand
GCCCCGCGGCTACAGGTAGCCGCGGGGCGGTTTGCGTGCTGCCCGGGTTTTACTTTAGGAAGCGCGCCACTTCTGATTTTTTGCAGCGTTACAGTCCCACAAGATGACTGGAGTCCCGTTAGTGGTTCCCCTGTCGTACACATCTAGGCAAAGCCCGGAGGGCATATGGAACACGGAGGGGATGGAAGTAAGAATCGACATGCTGCCCACCCATTTTTGGGAATCTGCACCAGAGCAAGGCTGAACTGTCACGCGCGTGTTCCTCGCGTGACAGCCCCTCCATCCAGGCAGCTATTCCCGAACACTCGCAACTCGTTGTCGTCGTTGAATGAAAGCCTCTGGTTGGATCCGCCCCAGTGTTCCCACATCTGAACCTGAGCTCCCGGAACGGCACTCGGGGCGTCCAGGGCTTTCCCTGAATGTAGGGATATCAGGGACGCAGGCACCAATTTTCCATGGTTATCAATACCAACTTGAAATTCATCGCCATGCAATATCCTGTCTTTTGCGTACCAGGATCCGAGCTTGTCACCCGCGCTTGAATTGGCACCCTTGGGTACGTACCAGACAGAAAAGGGGCCGTACCCGGCACCCTCCCCGGTTGAGGCGAAGGGGAATTCGTCGCATTCGTAAGTGGAGTTTCCCTTTGGGGGGCGCGCGCAAGCAGCACCCTTCGATTTGGCATTATTGGCGGCAACTTGTTTGGCCTCATCGTCGAATTTGGTGACGTTCCTGGTCGGCTCCGATTTAAGGCGACGCGCTTGCCGAGGCCACATCGGCTGCGGGCGAAGTTGGTCCGGCCTCTTTGGGAAACCGGTTTGCTGCTTCTCCGGGCCTGCGGCGCGAGTGGGCGGGGGCCGTCGCGGGCGGTGGCGGAGACATGGAGCCGGCGGCGGCCTGGGGCGCTGAAGGGCGTTGGTCCCGGCGGCGGACTACCGTCGCGGTGGGGCCCGAGCGAGGCCCGTGGGCTTGGTGATGGAGGAGCTATGGCCGCGTTAGTGGGGCAGCAAGTGCTGGACGCCGAGGTTGCGTTCAGGGCGTTCGGGTTTCAGGAATCGGACGACAGCGTGGTGCCCGTGCTCTTCCCCAATGGCTTCGAGTGGGGCGTCTTCTTGCAAGAGCATGTGCGTCGCTTCGATCTGTTCAGTGCGGGTCACACGCATACCGCTGCGTTGACCGCTCGGATCTGGGATAGCGAACCGGACGGGGACGATGAGCTCTGGGACGAGCAGGCCGAGGTCGACTACGAGTCGACGACGGGCGATGTGGCGGTGTGGGGAACCGGCCGTTCTGACGAACTGATCCGGCTGGGACATGCCGGCCTGTGGCGCGTGCGCGTGAGCTGCGCGGGTAGGGCCGAAACCGAAAGGGTGACGCGGGCCGAGGGCACTGCCCATGGCGTGGAGCGGTACCTGATCGATTTCTGGCCGAAGGCGATGTGACGGGCGGGCCTGCCGCCAGGCTGCTTTCCCGTGCGGCAGGCCCAGCAGGAGTGGAGTGTCAGTTGATCTTCACGATGAAGCCGTCTTCAATGCCGTCGATGACCCGCAACTGTGTTCGCGGACAGCCGCAGTGGTATCAGGTAGTCGGCGTCCTCCAGAGATGCCGCTCGTCGAGAGTCCCGAACCGTACGTCTCCGCGATCAAGGTCGACGAGGATGGGCCAGCAGTCCAGCAGCATGTGCATGTCGTTCCGCGACGCCAGGTACTGCACGGAGTTGTAGGGCACGATCAGCAGCCGACCACTTTCGCGGACTCGCTCTGCGTCGACGGTAAGAGGCGGCTCGTCCTCCCGCTGGCTGCGCGCGAGGAACGCCACGGCGATCTGCAGGGCTTCGTCCTGCTGCATCATGCATCTCCTAGTTCGTTGGCTCAATGAAACGCACCCTATTGGTCCTGGGATGATCTTTGCGTGGCTGGTGTGATCACGGCGTCGGAGCCGTCTTGGATAGCCCCGTTCGCCGGGCTGTGCCCGCGCCAGCTCGGGAAGCTGCTGACGGTGCTGCGGCGCGTGGGTGCTGACACGGTCCGCAAGGGCCGGCCGTGGAGTCTTCCCCTGGAGGATCGGGCCCTGCTGGTCGCGGCGTACTGGCACACAAACCTCACGATGCGGCAGATCGCTCCGCTGTTCGGTGTCTCGAAGTCCGCTGCCGTCCGCATCATCGACCACCTCGGACCGATGCTCGCGCTCCAGCCGCGCCAGCGGTTCGCCAAGGACACTGTCCTCATCGTGGACGGCACCCTCGTGCCCACCCGCGACCAGGCCATTGCCGCGCAGTCGAAGAACTACCGGTACTCCACCAACCACCAGGTCGTCATCGACGCCGACACCCGTCTGGTCGTTGTGGTCGGCCGGCCGCTGCCTGGGAACCGCAACGACTGCAAGGCGTGGCAAGAGTCCGGCGCCAGAGCCGCCGCCGGCAGGACCCGGACGATCGCCGACGGCGGCTACCCGGGCACCGGACTCCTCATGCCCCACCGCCGCCGCAAAGGCGAAGACCTCATCGACTGGAAGGGAGCGCACAACAAGTCCCACAAGCAGGTCCGGGCCCGCGTCGAGCACGTCTTCGCCCGCATGAAGACCTGGAAGATCCTCCGCGACTGCCGCCTCCGAGGGGATGGAGTCCACCACGCCATGCTCGGCATCGCCCGCCCGCACAACCTCGCCCTCGCCGGATAGGCGGCCGGACCCGACCACGACCGCCCGACCCCCAGCGACTCAGAGATCATTTACGGGACAACCCTTAGGCGTCGGGACAATGGGCGGCGAGACCCTCGATCGGCGAGCGGTGCTTGTGCTGCAGGCAGCGCTCAGCGCGTGGCCGCACTTCACGAAGAACGCCGGGCATAGCCCGGCGCGAGGGAACCGGAATCTGGCATTCGCGTCGGGTGTTCGTCGTATGCGTGCTTCGGTAGCGTCCGTCAGTACCGGTGGAGGCGGGATCCCGCGGTGACCCGTGTGCCCAGGCGCGTGAGCCCGCACCGGGCACAGCAGGGTGAGCGGTGTGACACGCGTGAGGTCGTCCTGGCCCGTGACGGCCAGGACGTCGTGCGCGACGACGAGTGCCGGGCTGTGTCGGGGGACCTGGGTCCGGCGTATGACAGCAGGGTGGCGACTGCCTCGTGGTCTGTATGGCGCCCGTTCTGGAGGAGAGGCTGTTCCGGCCGTGCGCCGTCTTGTGCTGCGGATGCGTTGATGGCCGGTGTGACGCTGCTGTGTATGGCGGGGGTGGCTCCGGCGCATGCCGAGGGGGAGCTTCAACTCGTATATTTCGAACTGGTCCGTGTCGAACGAGCCCTGTCGCTGGAACGACACCAATGCCGATGGGGCCTGGACTGGCGTCTATTTCGAAGGCTGCTCGACCAACTCGGGCGGCTTCCAGCAGGCGGGGCTCATGCTCCGCAAGGCGGTCGACTGGCAGCCGGACCCGAGCAAGGGCTCGCGCACGAACTATTGCGGGTGGGTCGATTGGAACGACCCCAACGACGCCGGCAGCTACTACTTCGTGCTGGAGAGCCTTAGCAACGGTTCCCGGTTGTCGGTGAACAAGCTGACGGTCGGCTATTAGCCGACCGCTGCGTCCAGTGCTCATGCGCGGACAGCCCGTGGCCACGTTCCGGCCCAGCGTGAACAGTTCCCAGGCCCCGGCCGACCGTGACGTGTCCCGGGAGTCACTTCTTCTGTTTCCGCGCGAAAAAGAGGAGAAATCGTGATCATTAGGCGCCTTGCGGGGCTGATGGCTGGAGTGGCCGTACTGGGTGTGGCGGGTGCCGTTCCCGCGCACGCTGAGGGGACACGCACCACGTACATCAGCGGGTGGGTGATCTCCAAGGAGTCGAACCGCTGGAGTGACCGGAACTCTGACACTGCCTGGACCGGCGTCCGCTTCCAGGGATGCTCAACGGACTCCACGTTCTCCAGCGCCACCCTGCAGTTGCACAAGGGCGTGTCCTGGAGCCCGGATATCAGCAAGGGATCGCGGACCAACTACTGCGGCTGGGTGGACTGGAACGATCCCGACGATGCGGGCCAGTACTACTTCGCCCTCCGAGGCCTGGGCGACGGCGAGGGCCTATGGGTGAACGAGGTCACCATCGGCTGGTAGCAGCACCCGCCCGGGGCCGGCAGCAATCCCCGCATGCAAACAGGATCGCGGCTACCCCGGCCTCAGCTGTCCTCAGCTGTCCTCAGCGTTCCGCGACCGCGCGGAGTGCCTGATCCAAAGGAAGAACATGAGGAACAGTCATCAGGGTTTGACCGGCCTGATCTTCGGTATCGCACTGGTCGGCCTGATCGGGGCCGTCGCAGCACAGGCCGAAGGCTCAAAGGAGACGTACATCGCCGGCTGGGCTCCTGGCAACGAATCCAGCCGGTCGACTACGTGAAAATCGGCTGGTAACAACCAGCTCGCAGGGAGGGTGTCCCGGCGGTCTCAGCGCGCCGGGACACCCTCCCGTCCATGGTCCCACGACATGCCGCCCGCTCCGCCGAGCAGGGCGGCGGATTGCGCGTCGCTCAGATGGCTCTGGTATTCGATGACATTACGTTCCGGTACGGCAGGCAAACACGGGTGTTCAGCGGGTTTTCGCTGACCGTCGCCGCGCCCGCGACGGTCCTCTTAGGACCGAACGGAGCGGGCAAGTCCACCCTGATGGGCCTTGCCGCCTCCCAACTGACCCCAACAGCGGGGACGCTGGTGTTCAACCGGCTGCGCCCTGGAGGTCGCAAGCAGGCCGCGTACCGCAAGAGTGTCGCGTGGATACCCCAGCAGATCACCCCGGTGCCGGGCCTGACCGTACGGGAGCAGGTCGCGTACGCGGGCTGGCTCAAGGGCATGGGTCGCGGTGCGGCCTGGGAGGCATCGGGTGCGGCAATCGAGCGGGTGGGCCTCGGGAAGCTCGCGGACACCCGGAGCCACCGGGTCAGCGGGGGACAGCTGCGCCGGATCGGCATCGCGGGCGCCCTGTGCCATCAGAGCGAGCTGATCTTGATGGACGAGCCGACGGCCGGACTGGATCCGCAACAGCGGAAGATGTTCCGCCACCTCGTCGAAGAACTGTCCCCGACGGTCCAGGTCCTCGTCTCGACCCACCAGACGGAAGACCTCGCCGCGCTCTACGACCAGGTGATCGTCCTGGATCAGGGCACGGTGCGTTTCCAGGGCAGCCCCGCCGAGTTCCAGGCTCTCGCCCCGGAGGCGACCGGGGACCGGGAGCGGGCGGAAACCGCGTACGCGCGGCTCGTCGGACAGGAGGTCTGAGCGATGCTGACCCGCACACTTCTGCGTTCGTCGTCCGCCAGCGTCATGGCCGTACTCCTCGCCGCGTTCGTCGGTCTGCTGTTGAACGACACGCTGACCGGCTTCGTGACCCACGGATACGGTCCCTCCGCGCTCGGGAAAGCCTCCATGGCACTGCCGTTCGCCGCCGCCGCGTGCGCCGGCAGCGCCGCGTGGGAAGCGGCCCGGCTCAGGCGCGGACGGGTCCTGGACCAGGCCCCCGTCCGCGGCCCGCTGGCTATCGCCCTTCCCGTCCTCGCCCCGGTCTGGCTGATGGGCGTGGTCGGCCTGGCTATCGCTCTGGCCATCTCGGCCAGCGCCGTCGGCGCCGTGCCCCCTGTCTCACACCTGGGCATGGCGGCCGCGCTGGGACTGCTCCTCGCGGCCACCACCTTGGCCGGCTACGTACTGGGCTCTCTCTTGCCCGGCCTCGCCGCCGCGCCCGTCGCCCTCCTCGTGGGCTTCTTCTGCACCGCGTTTCCCGCGTCCTGGGAATCGGCCTGGCCGCGCCAGCTCGTCGCGGGCGGCTTCAGCAGCTGCTGCTCGGTCGGCAGCGTCATCGACCCGAGGGCCGTGTGGGCAGCGGTGCTGTTCGCGGGCGGGGTCTGTGCCGCCGCCCTGATCCTCATCCACCACAGGTCGGCCCGCCAGGCAGCACTCGCACTCGTCCTCCTTGCCGCGGGCACCGGGGGAGCCGTCGCCCTGGCCAAGCCGCTCGGCTACGAACCCGTCATCGCCCGCGACACCTCCGACCTGGTCTGCGACGCCAAGGGCAAGCCGCGCATCTGCCTTTGGCCAGAGGTCACCGGCGACGCGGCGATCATCCAGCAGACCCGCACGTACGCCACGCGCATGGCCGGGGCCGGGCTGCCAGTACCCCTCACCCTCACCCAAAACCGGAGAGCGGCACCCACCACCGACACTGCCGTCTTCGGCATCAACGAGAACCCCCGCGGCGACGACATCGCCGCCAACCTGGCCAGCACAACTCTCCCCCCGCTCCCGGCATGCGCCCGCGCCACCGGAAAGTTCCCCGCCTACCCGGCCCGCGCCCCGCTGATGGCCTGGATCATCGCCATTGCCACCCAGACCCCGCCGAACCCCGGGCGCACCACCCCCCAGGAGACAGCTCTCGTACGCCAAATCCTCGACCAGCCCCGCCAGACACAGCTGGCGTGGTACGAGGCGAACCGCCAGGCGCTGACCACCTGCGACCAGCCCCCGCACCTCGACGTCCCCGGGGGCGCCCGGTGATCTGGTGGCTCCGCTCCCGCTCCGTCACCGCCCTCACCGCCTGCACCCTGCTGACGGCCCTCGCCGGGCTGGCCATCGGGAACATCGAACTCCCCGTCCCCGTACTGACGGGCCAGGCGGGCCAGTTCGTCCTGGCACAGCTGGTCACGGTACTGCCCGCCGTCCTGTGGCTCAGCGGCACGGGCCGCGCCGGATCACCGACGGAAGCCACCGCGGTGCGGCCCGTACACCGCTGGGACACCGCCCTCGCCGCAGTCCTCACCGCAGCGGTCCTCGCGATATCCGCGGTCGTACATCTCACAATCAGCTCCGGCATAACTGTCTCTGTGGGCCGCAACACGGCTGTCTACTTCGGCATCGCGCTCATCCTCAATCCCCTGACGGGTCACCGCGTCGCCGCTCCGCTTACCGCCGCCTTCCCCCTCGTCTGCGCGGCCGCGGGCTGGCGCACCACCGGCGGAGCCGAGCCCTGGGCACTGGTCCTCCACGAACCAGGCTCCGGCCCCGCCCTGGCCGCAACCACCGCAGTCCTGGCCACCGGCTGCACCCTCAGCGCGCTCCGACCCCCCGGAACCGGCCTCCTGCCACGCGGAACCCCCTGGCGGTAGTCAGCCCTCGTCCGTCCGCACAAACCGGCCGACACATCACGACCGCCATTCCACCGACCGTGTCATCAAGACCCTAGAAGCCCCCATTCGATGGCCGGGTACTCCCGGGCGAAGTTCCCACACTGGGCGCAGCAAGGCGCCCGGTGTGACACTCGCGAGGTCGCGCTGGCCCGCGACGACCAGGACGTCGTGCACGACGACGAATGCCGGGCCGTGGTGGGGACCTGGGCCAGCGCGTACGACGACAAGGTGCTCACGGCCGCAAGCCAGGTCGACATCGACCACACCGTCCCCCTCGCCAACGCCTGGCGCTCCGGCGCCGACCGCTGGGACACGAGCAAGCGGAAGGACTTCGCCAGCGACCTCCAGGGCCCGCGGCTCCTCGCGGTCTCCGCGGCGTCGAACCGGTCGAAGGGCGACCGAAGCCCGGACCAGTGGAGCCCGCCGTCCCGCGCCTACTGGTGCACGTACTCCCGCGCCTGGACGCACATCAAGCACACCTACCAGCTCGCCATCACCGAACCCGAGCGCGACCAGCTGAACGGCATGCTCGACACCTGCTCCTGATGCCCTTGGCCCGCCGGGCGCGACGAGGGGGCGGGCCGCTGCTCAGGCTGGTCAGGCGCTACGGCGTGCTGACCTCTTCGCCGCCTTCTTGACCGCAGGCTTCTTGGCGAACGAGCGACGGAGCGGAGCGTCGACTTCCCTTCCGTAATCGAACAGATTTACGATCCACGGGTGACCGAAACCGATTCCTTCCCCGACGAGCTCCTCCAGCTGCAGGAACGCCTCCATCGTGCTCACGCCGAGCACCGCACCTGCCTGGCCGAACTGCCCTGGAGCGTGGAACCCCTCGCCGGCTGGGTGCGCGGGGAGCGGTTCTCCCACCGTGGGGACGTCCCCGACAGCCCCGGCTGGAGGGACGAGCAAAAGGATGCGGCCGACCGGATGTGGGCCGAGATCCGGGAGCTGTCGATCGCCGTCACCGACCACACCTACTGGGCGACCGTTCCCCGCGAGAGCGTCGTGAGCGCGCGCATGCGGCTTAAGCGACAAGCCCGCCCCGCCCTGGAACCGGACATCAGACCGAGGCGGTGTAACCCTGCGCACCGGACCCCCTTCCCGCCCTTCGCCCCGGCCGTCAGCTTCTGCCGCGCCGCTGGGGTGGAGCTCAGGCCGGCGAAATCAGTGAACAAAGCCAGGCCGTCCGCAGGATTCCGCTGAGAGCTTTGGGCGATGGGGTCCGCGTGGATTTCACGCTCCCGTGGGCTCGACGTTGGTGTCCTGCCTCAGTGGACCTTGATCGGTCTCATTCAAGATTGGCCGGTCGGGATATCGGACAGAAAACGCCAGACCTGTGGGAGGAGGCGCCCGAGCAGATCTTGGCGCAGGATGTGACCTGCGGTCTCGTGGCTGACACGCCACGGCAAGTGGAAGTCGTTGTGTTCCAGCGTGGCCGGCACTCACTCAGCGTGCGCGTGTGGGAAAGCGCCACAGAAGCAGTGGCAGCGCGCGTGCGAAGGTAGCAGTGGAGCAGGAATGGACGGCATGGGCATGAACGAAGAGCCTTACGACGGCCCGATACTCCGCTACAAGGGTCGTTACACAACGGACGTCGAGTGCACGTCTATCAGCATGACCCATCACTGCATCCGCATGGGCTTTCTGCATTGGCAGGGTTTGCTGTATTGGGTCTTCACCGGGAAGCGCTGGCACTGCATCAGCTGCCACAAGAGGTTTAGGCACAACGTCTACTGGATCAAAGGCCAGAGCAGACCCTGACCTCGCCCGGGCAACGTAGGAGTCAAGTTGCCGGCAGGTCGGACACTCTGGGGTGAGCGGAGGAGCTTCGACTTTGCAGTGCACGGATGTCAGATGCTCTCCCGCAATGCACAGCTCTCAGCGAACCCGATACTGAGCGCTTCAGTTGGCCCCATCGGCCATGTGAGCGCTCAGCTCGCATGGTTCTGTCCAGGGAAGCGTTCAGCGGTGCATCCGTACCCGGAAGTGGACCTTTGTGGAGGCTGCGGCCCGGGAGGGCCTACATGGGCTGACCTGTGACGGTTCGGGGTCAGGTGGACCGGGCCTCTTGGCGTTGGCCGGCCCCTTTAGGTCGTGCACCGCACCCGCTGGCGGCGGCCTGGCGGCTGGCCGGACCGTCGCCGGGGCGAGGTCATGCAGGGAGGCCGAGGGGCGGGTGGTCGAGCACGCGGGGCTTGTACTCGACCAGCTGGATGCGGCTGTCGAAGGTGCGGTGCTCGATCATCTCGAGGGCAACATCCGGATAGCCGTCGTAGATGCGTTCTTCGCCCGTGGCCCCGGTGATCACCGGGAACATCACGACCCGGAAGCGGTCGACGAGTCCGGCTCGCAGTAGGGAGCGGCTCAGGCTGAGGCTGCCGATTGTGCTGAGGAGCCCCGAGCCACTCGACTTCATGGCGCGGACCGCCTCGACGGCGTCGTCGCGGACCAGCGTGGAGTTGGCCCACGTCAGTGGCTCCTCGAGTGAGGAGGAGAACACCACCTTGGACGCTCGCGTGAGCTCGTCGACGGACGCCTCTTCTTCGGGCCTGAACTCGTCCTGGCCACTCGGAACCTCGCCCGCGGCGAAGCCCGACATCAGGCGGTAGGTGTTCGCTCCCATCAGGTAGGTGACCTCGGGCTGCTCGCCGAGCCATGCGAGGTACTCCGGGCCCTCGAGGCCCCAGAACCCGGGCCACCCCTCTCCCGATGCGTGGCCGTCGAGGGAGGTGATGAAGTCGACGAGAAGCTCCGACATGGCGGTGTCCTTTCCTTGGATGTCACGAGCTTGGACTGCCCGGGAGCCACAAATTCATCGGCCGCGCTGGGGAGTAACGAGAAAGCACATGACGTTGCAGCCGATCAGATCGGTGGAGCACCGCAGCGGCCCTGTCCCGCAGACAACGTACGGAAGACTGAGCGGTCTGCTCAGAGTCGATCGGGGCGAGCGCCATGGGCGGTACCTGCACGCAGCGGCTTTCCCGCTCGCGTCGCTCCACCCTTGTCCCCCGATCGGCCGTCCCACAGACTGAGGGAACGGCGAAAGAGACTCCAGGGGAGGGATCTGTGGCCACGGAGGCGGAGCGCGCTCTGGGCACTTTCATCCGTAACCATCCGACGGACAACGCCCGTCGTGGACGCGTCGCGATTGGCGCGCTGCTGGTGGGCCTGGTCTTCGCGGCCGTCGCCATCCCGGTGACCATCGCCCTCTTCTCCGAGGGCGGGGGTGGCGCGCAATTGGCCGGGCTGCTGTGGGGCGGCGCACTCATCGGGCTCTACGGGGGCGTCTCCAGCGGGCTGCGGACGCTGGGGCGGCACGGCGAGGTCTTTGTCCTGCGCGAGGACGGACTGGTCTACCGGCGGACCGGGGAAACCCGGGTGCTGCCTTGGACAGCGGTCCGCAGTGTGGTCGAGCGTGGGCAGGACCATGCCCTAGGCCGGCTCATGGGCTGGGACGTCCACCTGGTCATCCGGCTCCGGGACGGCGGACGGCTGCTGCTGACCGGCTACACCGAGGGCGCGGACCGGCTCACCGCGGAGATCCAGGCCGCCGTGGCGGCCACGGCGGCCCACGACCGGTAGAGCGGCCCTCAGCCGTCGGAAGGGAATCGTGGGCGCGGGCGCGGGCGTGGGCCGGGTCGTGGTCCAGGAGCAGGCCCGTACGTGGATCGACCCCGATACCCGGGTGGAGGCCACCCAGCGCCAGACCTGATGCCTGCGGGCCCAGTGGCGGGAGCTCGCCTGGTGGCTTGCCCGGGCCTACCCGGAGCACTACGGCCCCAACGCCAAGTCCTTCGAGCAGCTACTCGACGAGTACAGCGGACAGCACTCGCTGAGTACAGCGGACAGCACTCGCTCGGCGCCCACGGTCCATCGTCCGCCCCGGACATGGCCGCTCTCGCCGAGCGCTTGGCAACTGCCCTCACCCAACCCGGTGCCCCGGCTCCTGTCCTGGGCCCCGCCGGAGAGCTCGAGGGGTGCGTCCTCCTTCGCCTCGGTGGTGCGCCGGGCCGCGCTCTTCTGCTGCTCTCGGCTGGCTCCTTCGCCGACGGCCGCGACGACCTGCCGGTGGCGCCGGGAGAACCCGTCACGCAGGCCCTGGTCGATATCCTGACTAGTTCCCACGCGCCCTTCTCCGAGACCTCGAAGCGGGCGCCGTAGTGCTCGATCAGCCGGGCGCGGAAGCGCGCTTCGGCGACCTCGTTGACGAGCCGGGCGTACCGGTGGAGTTCCTCCCCGCCGGCCCCCGGGGCACGCCACGTCCCGTCCTTGCAGCGGACCATGTGCGCGATGTTGATGTGCGCGTGCAGGTGCGGGTCGCCCGGCGACGCATCCACCGAACGGGCCGACCGATGCAGCGTCACCCACCCCATCAGGCCGGAGGACTCGACCCTCTGGGCTTGCTCTCCGTCCCCGTGGTGGCCTGCCATCCCGTACGCGGCGGCGGGCTCCAGCACGTCGGTGACGGCCTCGGTGATGGAGTCGAGGAAGTCCTTCTCCAGCTCGGCCGCCATCTCCGGCGACGGCCGGGTCAGGCCGCTGCCGATCCACCGCAGGTCGCTCGGATCAGTGAGCCGGTACTCGACCGGCTGCGGGGCGCGGATCGGCGTCGCGTACCCCAACCATCAAGCCCCCTTTGTCTTGTTTGTCCGCCGGGCGGACCAAGATCGTGTACCGATGATATGTGGAGTGCTATCCAGTGATCCTTTTTGGATCGGAACTCGGAGGGGTCAGGAGCAGATGTCGTCGCCGTCAGAGCGCCAGCGGGTTCTGGCACTGGATGTCGGTGGCCCTGCGATGAGGTACGTCAACAGGTCGTGGTGTCCTCGGAGTACATGAGGCGAAGGTTGTACGGGGCGACCGGATGCGGTGGGGTCGAACGCAAGCGGCGGCGCCTTGAGGAGCGCCGCCGCCGGTCCGAGCGTGTTACTTGCGGTCGCTGTCCTGGATCAGTACGTACAGGGCCGCCACCACCGTTGTGGCGACCGCAATGGCGGTGCCGAGGAGCGGATTGCGAAAGGCCAGGTAGACGGTGAGCCCGCCTACGAGCAGGAGGAGCGTGGTGCGGGTATCCATAGCTGGGCCACTCCAAGTGGTACCGGGGCCCCGCCGCCGAGCATCTTGCCGGAAGCATCGCGGCGGGGTCCGTCTGTCCCTCGCCGCAGATGCAACGAGGCCTTCCTCTCCCGGGGAAGAGGAAGGCCTGCAAACCCGCTCCGCGTCTTGGCTGCCCAGTTTTTCGAGTCGAGCAATCCTGAAATTTGGCATAGAGAAGGCAAAGACTGACGTTGCCGTGGGAGGAGACGACGGCCGACCTGAGCGGGAGTTCGAGTCGGGAACGCAAAAGGCCCCCGGCCGCGCCCTCGTGGAAGAGGGGCGGCCGGGGGCCTGGTGGTGCTGCTTGGTCAGCGGGCGGACTCCTCGGCCCCGGTCGCCGGGGCGGTCTCGCGGAAGTCGGTCAGGGCGCCGCAGGTGTTGTGTCCGGCGCGGGGCGTCCGGGTGGCGAAGAGCGCGTCGGCCTGCTCTACCTGCTGCCACGGTGACCGTACAGCCCCCGTGCGACTGGTCGCCTGACGGTGGTGCGGCGGGCGGTCGTCGCGCTCTTCGGCGTAGCGGTGGTGGACCGTGATGTGGGGTGACTGCTAGTCAGAGACGCGTCATATCCATGTGAATGCGTGGATTCCATTTCTTGTGTCGAGGAGTCCGCCATGGGTGGCGGCGTTTCGCGTTCGGGATCTGGTTCAAGGTCGCGTCGTTGGGCGACGGCGTGTGCGGCGGTGGCGGTGGCGGGGTGCGTGTCGTCGTTGGTGTCGGTTTCGGCCGCTACAGCCTGTCTGACAATTCTTGCCGCCCGGGGTCACCCCCTTCACGGTCCGCGCGGAAGAATGACTGCCACCCGGTCGGGCGGTCGGCCTGGCGAGGCCATAGGGAGCGCGATGTCGAGCGGCGGAACCGATGTCATCGAGGCCTTGAGCATGGCGGCTCGGCAACGACTGGGGGCGGGGGCAACGCCAGCCGCGGTCTGCAGCGAACTCGCTGCGCAGACGCGGTGGTGGTGGGACGCGGTACTGGCCGTCGGTCAAGCACGGGGAATCCCAGAGCCGGAGTTGCTGTGCCGCCTCCACAGTGATCCAGATCGGGTGCAGAGTGAGTTGCTCCCGGGCGAGGAGGAGCTGTATGGCGGACTCATGGAGACGCTAGGTATGTTCGACGTTGCCAAGCAGCTCGACGAACGGGAGCTGCTGATCGCGGAACACCTGCGGACGGCGATGAGTGCCATGGGCGGCGTGGCGAGCGGTCGTGCTCTGGGTCTCTCGCGCCGGTTTGTCATGGGCGAGCTGGCGAGCGTGTTCCGCTCCCTTGTGCGCGGCGGTCCACGTGCCATCCGCAGTCAGCCTGCGGAGTTTTGGGAAGCCCTCGTAAATGCTGGGGAACTCCTTGAACCAGCGGGCGAGAACGAGCATGGAGCCGTGGCACAGGCTCTTGACGAGTGCCGGGCCCATCTGGCCCGTTGCACCGGCTCAGGCGGGACCGACGGATAGTCACCTGGCTGGTTCGCGGAGCCAGAGGACCAGGGAGGCCAGGACGATTCCCGTGCGGTAGCGGTCGGCGAGTTTGCCGAAGCGTGTGGCGACCGCGCGGAACTGGTTGAGGCGGGCGAAGCATCGCTCCACCACGTTGCGGTAGCGGTAGATCTCCTTGTCGAAGGCTGGTGGTCGGCCGCCGAGACGCCCCCGGCGTCGGCGGTTGGCTTCCTGGTCACGGCGCTCGGGGATCGTGACGGCGATGCCCCGGCGCCGCAGCAGGTGGCGGATCGCCCGGCTCGAATACGCCTTGTCGCCCAGTACCCGCTCTGGCGTTGTGCGTGGGCGACCCGCGGCAGCACGAGGGACGCGGATCCCGTCGAGAACTTCCCCGAAAGCGGTGGCGTCGTTGACGTTGCCGGGCGTGAGTACGATCGACAACGGCAGGCCCCGACTCTCCACGGCGAGATGGACTTTGGTGGTCAGCCCTCCCCGGGACCGGCCGAGGGCCTGGCGTGCTTGCAAGCGACCGTGGCACCGACACTCACCAACCCGGCCAGCGGCAGAAGACACCCCACCAGATCAGGCTGTCAGAGCAGCCAAATCACCGGATCGGAAACAAGTACTCAGCTTGTCGCTTAACCCCGGATGTCGAACGAGGCTCGTACTTGGTCGGTGTTTTCCCTGTTCACCGGACGGGTGCGAGGCCGGAGGCTGAACCTGTGCTCAGTAGTCAACGACGCACGGAAGCCGGGATTGTGGGACTGGTCGAGCTCAGCGTCCAACGCGAAGCGTTTGAGAAGGTGTCGGAGTTCCGGGCGGAGCTGTATGCGTGCCTGGCCTCACGTGCCGACATGCTGTTCGAGCTGTGCGACGCGCTGCTGTGCACCGATGGGCCGGTTCGCACTCTCGTGGACTTGGCGCTCGCGCCTGAACACCGGCGTGGGCACGGGGCCCTGTATGCCGGGATCAACCGGGGCCGGATCGACGTCGCCCGGTTGCGGCGGACACTGGTCGACCTGCCGTTGCCCCGGGCCTCCGATGGTCGGCTGGTGTTGGCAGTGGACGTCTCCCCGTGGCTGCGGCCAGACGCCAGCACCTCCTCGGACCGGTCGTTCTGCCACACGTTTGGCCGGGGCTTGGGCAAGCACCAGATGGTGCCCGGTTGGCCGTACTCGATCGTCGCCGCGCTGGAAACCGGCCGCACGTCTTGGACCGCACTCCTCGACGCGATCCGGTTGGAGCCTGGCGCCGATCTCGCCGCAGCCACCGCCGTTCAGGTTCGGGACGTCGTCGAGCGCCTGGTGGAGGCCGGGCAGTGGCGGTCCGGTGACCCGGCCGTCCTGGTCGTGCTGGACGCCGGCTACGACGCACCCCGCATTGCCCACCTCCTGGCCGACCTCCCCGTCGAGATTTTGGGACGGATGCGCTCGGACCGGGTGATGCGCAAGGCTGTCCCGGTGCCGTGGATCTGCCCGCCGCAGGGTGGTCGGCCGCCCAAGCACGGCGGTCAGTTCGTCTTTGGTGATCCGGCCACCTGGGGTGAGGTCACCGCGGTGACCCAGACCAGCACCACTCGGTACGGGACGGCGACCGCGCAGGCTTGGGACCGGCTCCACCCGCGGCTGACCCGGCGGGCGGCGTGGATCGACCACGAGGGTCCGTTACCCATCATCGCGGGCACCGTGATCCGGCTGAGGGTTGAGAAACTGCCCAGTGGAGGGGTGAACAAGCCGGTCTGGCTGTGGTGGTCCGGGACCGGCACCACCCCAGATGACGTGAACCGCTGCTGGCAATCCTTCCTCCGGCGTTTCGACTTGGAGCACACATTCCGGCTGCTCAAGCAGACCCTTGGTTGGACCCGACCACGGCTCCGCAGCTCGGATGCAGCCGACCGCTGGACCTGGATCGTCGTCGCGGCCCATGCTCAGCTCCGGCTCGCCCGCCCGCTGGCACACGACCTTCGTCGGCCCTGGGAAAGACCGGCCGAACCGAACAAGCTCACGCCAGCCAGGGTCCGCAGGGGGTTCAGGAACCTACGTGCGAAGACCGGCTCGCCAGCCGGTGCACCAAAACCTTCCCGCCCGGGTCCGGGGCGGCCGCCCGGCTCGAAGAACCAGCAACCGGCACCCCGCCACGACGTCGGGCGAGTGCTTGCCACTGGCGAGGCATACACCCGGCCCGCTCACCACAAGAAGGGCACCAAGCCCCGTCGTACAGAGTGAGTACCGGTCCGGGGTCGATCGACGCCACTGTCGGACGCGCTCCGTATGCTGCCGCCCATGAGTATGAACGGGGAGTACCTGCGCGTCACGCCTGCCGAACTGGACCGGGCCCTGAAGGATCCCGAGTGGGCGTGGGGTCTCGTCGAGGAGATTCAGGACTCGCCGGGTCAGCCTGCACCGGCCGAGGCGCGGCACTTCACCACACACCAGACATGGCACCTGCTCGGGTTCCTCCTGCAACGCTCGACCTTCCCCGTCGACGTCGTCCACGGCGAGGAACCCCTCGCCACCGATCACTGGGGTTATGGACCGCCGCAGTATCTGACCCCAGAGCGAGTACAGCTGGCCGCCGACACCCTTCGTCGGACGACCTATGACCAGCTAATCAAGGGTGTCGACCCTTCCGAACTCACCAAGGCCGAGGTCTACCCCCAGATCTGGGACTCGCCTGCCTCACTGGAGTGGGCCAGCGACCTCTTCACTCCCCTGACAGACTTCTTCCAGAGCGCCGCATCCGCCGGCGACGCGATCCTGATCTGGATCGATTGATCCGCCCGAAGCAGCCTGGGGTTAAACGACAAGCTCAGACGCGTTTGCGTCCGTTCGTCTCTTCGGTGGCTGAGGTCCGGGCGCGACGGCGGCCCAACAGGGTGCATCCCACAGTCACAAGGCCGATGGCGACGACCTTGGCGGCCCCGTAGTAGCCGGAAGCCAGGTTCTGCGGGGTGCCGGGCAGCCTGAAAGAGACCCACACTGCCGCGGCGCCCCCGAAGATGATCGTTGCGACGGCCCCCCAGGTACTGAGCTCCGCCCACCAGACCCCCGGGGCGTGACCCCGCGGTTCGGTCTGCTCAACGTCCTCGTCGGCCATAGCTTGTTCTCCCGAGCGTGTGGTGGCGGTCGCAACTGGCCGAGGCAGGATTCGATGATCCGGATCCGAGTCGCTTTGGCTCACCGGGCGTGAAGCGTAGCGGCACCTGTTCTATTCTCCAGCGCTGCCGCCGTGGCGGCGCCGGGCGGGTCGACGGCCGCGCAATGACTGTCCGGTGCCGGGGCCACCCGCGTCGTCAGGTAGCTGTCGACCGCGGCTCGGACGCACGGGCTGCCGCTGCGATCGTAAGAGGAATGGCCCCAACCGTCGTACGTCAGCAGGGTGGTGGTGTCCTTCGACTGCTGATGCGCGTTGACCGTCCAGGCGTACGGCGTTGACGGGTCATAGAGCGCGTCGAGCATCAGAATCCGCGGCGCGTTGCGGATCTTCAGCGGGTGCTGGGGGTTCTTGACGGGATCGTGCACACCGACGCACGCGGTGATGTCGGTGTGGCCGACTGTGCCACCGCGCATGAGGGGAGCCAGCGCGCGCTCCCTGGCCTCCAACGCCTGGTACTCGGCGAAGGTGCGGACCGGGAAGTTCCAGTCTGAACAGACTGCCGCCTGGTAGACGCTGTTGCTCTCCGTGGCCGCCGGAGTCCGCGGCCTGACGGGGCGGCTCTTGGGCTGCTCATCGAGTTGGAGCACGTAGGCTGCCAGCGACGCGTATTCGACTGGCCGATACAGTTGGTACGACGCGGTGTTGATGATGTCCTGCGCTCGCAGGGTCGCACCCGGATGGTCCGGATCGGTGAGTTCGCCGCGGTCAGCCCTGGCCAGCACGTCCCGCCACAGTTGGATGACGTCCTTACCGTGCAGAGTGCAGGAGGGTGTCCTGCCGCACCACCGCACCCATTCGGTGAAGGTGGCCTCCACGGCGGCGGACTCGGTACCGGCGTAGTCCCAGACGCCCAGGCTGTGGTCCATGTTGCTGTCCAGCACCATGGTGCGGATCTTGTCGCCGTATCGTTCCGCGTATTGCTGGCCCATCAGCGTCCCGTAGGACGCGGCGAAATAGTTGATCTGGTTCTCGCCGAGCGCACGCCTGATCCGGTCCATGTCCTGGGCCGTCGAAGCGGTGTCGACGTGCTCGGCGAGCGGTCCGGTGCGTCGGCGGCAGTCGTCGAGCAACGTGCGGTTGTACGCTCGCAGAGCGTCGAACTCGGCCTGATTGACCGGGAAGATCGATGCCGGGTGGTCCAGCAGTTCGGTGGAGCACATCACCGGCTGGCTGCGGGACACACCGCGGGGATCCCAGCCGACGATGTCGAAGCGGGCGTAGATGTCGGGGCCGAACAGGTTCGTGCGCAGTGCGTAGTCCACTCCGGAACCGCCCGGTCCGCCGGGGTTGACCAGTAGAACCCCGATCCGCTTGGCCGGCTCCGTCGCCTTGCGGCGGGCCACCGCGAGATCGAAGGTTCCCGCCGCCGGGTTCTCGTAGTCGACTGGCAGGCGTAGGCTCCCGCACTCCGCGGTGGCGTCCTCTGGACATGCCGCCCACCGGACCGCCGTGGCCGGCGCGGCTGATGCGGGGAATCCGGCCAGTACGCCGCTGATCATCAGCACGCTGGTGAACAAGATCCCGAAGGTGTGGGTTATCGATCTCAACATCACTCCCGCAAGGTGGTGAGCAGCAACAGCAAGCCTTCGAGCGGCGGAGTGGCATCCGTTTCCGGGCGACCGTGATGGGCTTCCTTCTCTGTGACGGCCTCGTTGGGTCCAGACGGCCAATTCAGTTCAACACGAACCAAGTTGGCAAAGAAGAACATATTTCGTCATACCGAACTGGCCATCCGAAGGCCCGGGCTCACAGCTCGGGTGCCGCAGCGGAGGCGTGCGGTGTGCAGTAGGCCGGGAAGGAGCCGCAGCACGGCCCGGTTGCCCGTGCGTCCCTGAGGCGGGAACAGGTGGGTCAGCGGGCCAGCAGGTCCTGGATCGCCTCGGCGATCTCCTCGGGTGCTTCCTCGGCCATGAAGTGCCCGGCTCGAGTCAGCCGGTGGTCCAGGTCCGGCGCCCACGCCTTCCATACCGCAGCAGCGTCATAGCCCAGCTGCGCGCCCCAGTCCTGCTGGACGACCGTCACGGGCATGGACAGTTGCGACCCGGCGTCCAGGTCCGCCTGGTCGTGCGTGACGTCGATGCCCGCCGAGGCCCGGTAGTCCGCGACGATCGATGGCACCGCTGCGGCGCTCGCCCGCAGGTACTCGGCACGCACATCCTCCGGCACGGCGCTCGGGTCGTTGGCCCAGGCGTCGAGGAACGAGCCGAAGAACGCGTCCGCACTGCCTGCGATCATCGTCTCCGGCAGGCCCGGAGGCTGCGCCATCAGGAAGAGGTGGTAGCCGACCGCCGCCGAGGCACCGCGCAGGACGTTCCACATGTCGAGCGTGGGCACGATGTCGAGGATGCCCAGGTGCGTGATGGTCTCGGGGTGGTCCAGCCCCGCCCGGAAGGCGACCAGAGCGCCTCGGTCGTGACCGACGAGGGCAAAGCGCTCGTGGCCGAGCGCCGCCGCCAGAGTCACGGCATCGGCGGCCATGGTGCGCTTGGCGTACACATCGGGGTCGGTCGCCGCCGGCTTGTCGCTGGCGCCGTAGCCCCGCAGGTCAGGACAGATCACCGTGTGCTCGTCGGCGAGCCGCTCGGCGACGTGTCGCCACATCAGGTGGGTCTGGGGAAAACCGTGCAACAGCACGACCGGGGTGCCGCTGCCGCCGACGGCTGCGGCCAGTTCCACACCGCCCGCACCGGGCAGGCGGAGGTGATTGAAACCGGGAATGGTGAGCGTCATGAGGACCACCCCTTCGGGTCGGGGACCGGACCGGATCAGCTTGGGCGACGGCGATCAGCAGCCGATCAGTACGGTGTGGCGCAGCCGGCCCCTGGCACGGAGGATGGGGCATGCGAATCGACGTGCTCGGTGTGGTTCGGGCCCTCCACGACGACGGCAGCCCGGTCGACCTGGGCGGACCCCGCCATCGTGAGGTACTCGCCCGACTCGTCGCCGCCGAGGGCCAGATGGTCACCACCGACACCCTCGTCAATGACCTGTGGACCGATCCGCCCGCCCGCGCCGTCGGAGCCTTGCGTACCTTCGTCGCCGCGCTACGCCGCTCCCTCGAACCCGACCGACCGCCCCGCCATCCGCCGCGCGTCATCCTCACCGAAGGGCCCGGCTACGCGCTGCGCCTGCCACGAGAGGACGTGGACGTCCATCAGTTCCAGGACACCCTGGCCCGAGCACGCCACAACCCCGACGCGGTGACCGACCTCGGCACCGTACTCGCGCACTGGCGTGGAGCCGCCTACGCCGATGTGATCGGCTCCCCATGGGCACAGCGCGAGCGGACCCGCCTGGAGGAGCTGAGGCTGGAGGGGACGGAACTGCGCGCCCGCATCCTCCTCGACTCCGGGGAAGGGGCCGGCCTCGTCGCCGAACTGGGTGCCCATGTCGCCGAACACCCGTGGCGCGAGCCGGCCTGGGGGCTCCTTGCCCGCGCGCTGTACCGCGCGGGCCGCCAGGCCGACGCGCTCGCCACCCTCCGCCGCGCCCGCACGATGCTCGTCGACCAACTCGGACTCGACCCCGGTGCCGATCTCCAGCGCCTGGAGACGGACATCCTGGGCGGGGCCGTGCCCCCCGAAGGAGCACGTACCGGGTGGACCGGCCCTGGCGTTCGTCTCGGCCCGCGCACCACCGTGGATCTGGCCCGCACCCTCGCACTCGCGGGCGGCGACGCCCTCGTCCACTCGCGGCGCGACCGCCTCGCCGCCGTCCAGGCGGCGCAGCGCACGGGAGACCTCTCCCTGACCGCCCGGGTCATCGGTGCCTATGACGTGCCCGCCATCTGGAGCCGGGCCGACCATCCTGAGCAATCCCGTGCCGTCGTCGAGGCTGCCGAGCGCACGCTCACCGCGCTCGGCGCCCACGGTCCCGCCGACCTGCGCGCCCGCCTCCTGGCCACGATCGCCGTCGAGAGCCGCAGCGCCGATCTGTCCGGGACACAGCTGAAGCATACGCGGCAGGCGGCGCTGCAGGCCGAGGCACTGGCGCGCGACCTGGCCGATCCCGCCCTGCTGGTCTTCGCCCTCAACGGGGTGTTCCTGCAGTCCTTCACCCGCCCCGGGCTCGCGGCGGCAAGAGACGGGATCGGCGCCGAGATCCTCGACCTGGCCACCCGGCACGAGCTGCCGAACTTCGCCGTACTCGGCCGACTCGTCCGCCTGCAATCCGCCTCGGCCCTCGGCGACCTCGACGCCGCAACCTCGCATGCCGATGCGGCCGACCAGCTCGCCGCCACCAGCGAAGCACCCCTCGTCCCCGTCCTCACCAGGTGGTTCAGGGCCCGGGCCACGGCCGCCCGCAGCACCGAACCGGGCGGACCGACCGCCGCCACGGCAGCAGCGCACTACCGCGCTGCCGAGAGCGCCCTCCAGACGGCCGGAATGCCGGGGCTGCACCGGGGCCTGTTCCCGCTCGCCCTACTCGGCCTGCGCCTGCTGCACGACCGGCCCGCGCCCACTGACCCGCAGCTCGACTGGGGCCCGTACAGGCCGTGGACGCGGCCCCTCGTGCTGCTCGCCCAGGACCGAGTCGAAGAGGCCCGTGCCACCCTCGCCGCGGTGCCCGAACCACCGCGTGACCACATGCAGGAAGCCATGTGGTGCCTGACCGCCCGCGCCGCCGTACGCCTCGGCGAGCGCGGAATCGCCGCACGCGCCGAGGCCGCCCTGCGCGATGCCCGTGCCGAACACGCCGGCGCCGCCAGCGGAATGCTGACCCTGGGCCCAGTGGCGCGCTACCTGGACGAGGCGCAGGCGTGCGCCGGAGCGGCGTAGGCGACCGCAACACGCGAACCCCGAGCCCGTGGTGATCCACTGCCCGTAAGCGAAGGCGGTCGCGCTGATGCAGCGCGACCGGCCACCCGCCCGTCGCCCGTCGCCGAGATCCTCCCGCTGCTCCGCCAGTCCGCCAGTCTGCAGACGAGGGGACATTGCCCCGGTGGTGCTGCGGAGGCTCGGCGATGGGGCGCTGTCGTTGCCGCCTCGGTTGGGGGACTGGGCGATGTTCTTCATTTCTGTCGCATAAGCCCACCCATGTACCTGATTCAGGTGAATGGGGCGATCCGCGGGGCTGGTCGTCACGAACCCGGCGTGGTGTCCCGCGAGGTGCTCTGTGCCCTGGGACTGGCCTCCGCCACCGGAGCCCAGTTCGCGCCCGTCCACACGGCATCTGCGGCCTCGGCGGCATCCGCGGCGCGGATCGCGATCAAGGACTTCGGATTCAGCCCGGGTTCCCTCACCGTCAGGCCCGGGACCGTGGTCACCGTCGTCAACAAGGACAGCACCCCGCACACGATCACCGGTACCGGACGGGCCCGCTTCGGCACCGGAACGATCGAAGCAGGCCGCAGTGCCACCTTCACCGCCCCCCCACCCGCGGCAGGTACTCCTACCTCTGAGACATCCACCAGTTCATGTCCGGCACCCTCGCCGTCCGCTGACCCCGGGAAGCAACCATGCGATGTCTTCCGCGTCTCGGCGCCGAGCACCTGCTGGGCCTGTTCCGCATCGCCACCGGGTTCCTCCTGGCCTGCCACGGCGCCGCCGAGCTCTTCGGCTTCTTCGACGGCGGTCCGGTGCCGGTGGGCCAGTGGCCGTACTGGTGGGCGGGGCTGATCGAAATCGGTGGTGGCACCTTCGTCGCCACGGGGTTGATCACCCGGCCCGCCGCCCTGCTGTGCTCCGGCGCCATGGCGTACGCCTACTTCACCGAACATCAGCCCCAGGGTCTCTTCCCGATGCAGAACGACGGCGAGTCGGCCGCACTGTACAGCTGGGCGTTCCTGGCTCTGGCCGTCCTCGCCCCCGCGTCGCTCTCGATCCCCGCGGCCATCCGCCGCGCCGCCTCCGCCCCACGTGAACAGGGCGCTCGGCCACACGGGTGCGGTCGCCACTCCTTCGAGGGAACAGGACGGTCCGGGCCAAACCTCGCTGCGGTGCCCAACGAAGACGGCATTGCGGGCCCGACGCAGGGCCGCCGGCGCTCACGCGCTGCTGAACCAACAAGGAGAGCCACCCATGTCCCGTGTTCTGAAGAGTGCAGGTCTCACGCTCGCGGCAGTCATCACCGTTGTCGGCGGCGCTGCCGCCGCGTCCGCCGATGCCGGAGCCTCCGGCGCGGCGATCGGCTCGCCGGGCGTGCTGTCGGGGAACGTGATCCAGATCCCCATCCACATCCCGATCAACGCGTGCGGCAACAGCGTCAGCGTCATCGGTCTGCTCAACCCCGCCTTCGGCACCACCTGCGTCAACAGCTGAGGCGCATAACCCGGATCGCACCGGCCGACCGTGTGGCCGGTGCGCATCTGCATTCCCCTCAATTTCAGACGGGCCGCCCCAGTTGCCCTCCAGACCAAGAGGCGGAACAAGGGAGATTGGCCAGTCGTAGTCATCTACATGTTGGTGATGTGCAGTGAAATTGGCGGAAGGAGTCGCGTGATCTCTCTTTACCTGCGTGAAGAATCGTTCCTCTCGGAATTCTTTCTTGATTTCAAGACCTGAACGGGAAGCGTGGTGAGTCGGGATGTATCGGGCTGGGTTGGCTCTTCAGGTCCCCTGGGTTCCTTGGGCCCCTTAGGTCTCTTAGGTCTCTTAGGTCTTTTGGGCCGCAGGCTTTGTGTGGCATGCCGGAGCGTCTCGATATGGCCTGTGAGCTGTGACTGCTCACCTCTGGGTATCAGCAAGAGGCTTGTTGCGAGAGGGTTGCAATAACAGTTCGCCCCCTGATCGGCCTAGCGTCCGGTCGGCGTGTTGCGGCAATTAATTCCGTCCTCATTTTCCCGTCGAACGGCTGTGGTCAGGCACTTTGCGTCGATGGCCGCGTGATGCTCTTGAGACGCCCACGGAGAATCCGTCACGTGTCGTGTCGGAGACGTGCTTTCCTTCCGTCTGCCCGGTCTGAGCGCAAAGGCGCTGCGCGGGGTCGGCGGGCCTTGCTGCTGCTGATGCCTCATGGACGCTTTGTCCGACCGAGTGGTCACCCCCTCACTCCCCACCTGAATGACCCCTGTCCGGCCGTGCCGGTGTGTACGGCGGGCAGGGGGTCGCAGTCGAGAGGATCAGCTTTGAAGCCCATCTCCACACGGCCCCGTTCGCGTCGTGTGCTCGACCAGTCCCTCCTCGTCCTGGGCGCCGGTGCGCTCGCGACGGGCCTCGCGGTCCTGACGCTGGCCCCCGGGGTCAGCGCCGCCTCCAGCCACCGCGAGGCCCCGCTCATCGCGGGCGACCCCCGCGCGGACAACACCGACGTGTACGCCTTCACCAGCCCCGACAAGCCCGAATCGGTCACGCTGCTGGCGAACTGGATCCCGTTCGAAGAGCCCAACGGCGGTCCGAACTTCTACGCGTTCGGCGAGGACCTCCGCTACAACATCAAGATCGACAACGACGGCGACGGCGTCTCCGACACCACCTACACCTGGCGCTTCCACAACCAGGTCCGCGACGCGGCCAACCAGTTCCTCTACAACACCGGGCAGGTCACCTCCCTGACCGACCCGGACCTCAACTTCCGCCAGGTCTACGACCTCGTGCTCTCCCACGGCGACGAGAGCAAGGTCCTCCTCTCCAACGTGCCCGCGGCCCCCTCCCGCGTCGGCCCCGCGTCCATGCCGAACTACGCCGCCCTGCGCAACCAGGCCGTCCGCAACCTGCCCGGCGGCGGCAAGACCTTCGCCGGTCAGGCCGAGGACCCCTTCTTCGCCGACCTGCGCGTCTTCGACCTCCTCTACGGCGGCAACCTCTCCGAGCGCGGCCAGGACACCCTCGCCGGCTACAACGTCAACTCCGTCGCCCTGCAGATCCCCAAGAAGGACCTGGCGCTGAGGGGGAACCCGGGCCGCAACCCGGTCGTCGGTATCTGGTCGACCACCGACCGCGAGGGCGTGCAGGTCTCCGACTCGCGCACCGCGCACCACGACAAGTGGAAGCAGGTCTCGCGCCTGGGCAACCCCCTGGTGAACGAGGTCGTCGTCCCGCTGAAGTACAAGGACGCCTTCAACACCCTGAACCCCGACCAGGACCGCACCGTCCAGCCGGTCGTGGACAAGGTCCTCGACCCGATCCTGCCCAAGCTGATCCAGCAGGTCTACGGCATCCCCGCGCCCGCGACCCCGCGCAAGGACCTCTTCGAGATCTACCTGACCGGCATCTGCAAGGCCTGCGGACCGATCAAGGCGGACCTCAACGCCCACAGCCTCAACAAGGACGCCAAGCGCCGCGACATCGTCCCCGCGGAGGAGCTGCGCCTGAACATGGCGGTGCCCCCGACCGCCAATCCCAACCGCTACGGCGTCCTCGCCGGTGACCTCGCGGGCTTCCCCAACGGCCGCCGCCTGACCGACGACGTCATCGACATCTCCCTCCAGGCCGTCGAAGGCGCCGCCCAGAGCGGCCAGCTGATCCCCGCCCTCGCCGACGGCGACAAGGTCAACGCCAACGAAGTGCCCTTCGGCGCCTCGTTCCCGTACCTGGCCCTCCCGCACACCAAGTCCGTCAACAGCGGCCCGAACGCACCCGAGCGCTCCGGCACGAAGAACGCGGCGGCCCTCGGCGGCCTCGGCACCCTCCTCCTCGCCGCGGGCGGCTACCGCCTGCGGCGCGGCCGCAAGACCAGCTGACCCACCCACTCCGGGCGGGAACCACGGGAAGACCCCGCGGTTCCCGCCCGGAACCCCCATCACGCATCCACCGGGGAGGACCCCGTGCACCGGCCCGAAGACCAGCCCGCCCCCTCGATCCGGCACCGCAGACACCTGCGCAACACCGCGATCACCATCACCCTGGGCGTGGTCATGTTCACCGCCGGCGCCACCGGCCTCACCCCCACCGGCGCCAGCACGCCGCACACCCCCGCATCAGCGTCGTCCACCACGGGTCCGCCCCGCGGCATCGAAGCGCTGCGCGCACGCGTCAAACGGCTACCGAAGGATCCGGTCAGCTGGGCCGACCTCGCCATGGCCCTGGTCCAGCAGGCCCGCACCACCGCCGACCAGGCCACCTACGCCCAGGCGGAGAAGGCCCTGCGCCACTCGCTCACCCTCCAACCGACCGGGAACCTGCACGCCGAGATCGGCATGGGCGCCCTGGCCGCCGCCCGCCACCAGTTCCGAGACGCCCTGACCTGGGCCCGGAACGCGGTCGCGACCAGCCCCGCCACCCCAGCCGCCTACGGGGTCCTGGCCGACGCCCACACCCAACTCGGCCAGTACGAGGAAGCGGAGAACGCCGTCCAGAAGATGGCCGACCTCCGCCCCGACAGCGCCTCCCTGGCCCGCGCCTCCTACACCTTCGAACTCCGCGGCGACACCGGCCGGGCCAAGACCCTGATGGAACGCGCGCTGCGGGCGGCCGGCACACCGGGTGAGCGCGCCTTCGCCCACACCCATCTGTCCTCCCTCGCCCTGGACAGCGGCGATGCGGCGACCGCTCTGCGCCAGGCGCAAACCGGGCTGGCCATCGCGCCGCGCGACACGGGCCTGCTGGAAGCCCGGGCCAAGGCCCGCGCCGCCGCAGGGGATTCGGGCCAGGCGGTCGCCGACTACACCGCGGCGATCGCCGCGGCCCCGCTGCCGCAGTACCTGCTGGGGCTCGGCGAACTCCAGCAGTCCCTCGGCCGACAAGACCAAGCCGATGCCCAGTACGCGGTCCTGCGCGCCCAGGAGACGCTGCGCCGGGCCGCCGGCACGCCCGCCGATGTCGACGCGATCCTCTTCGAAGCCGACCACGGCGACCCCCGGCAGGCGGTGACCATGGCCGAAACCGCCGTACGGGAGCGCCCGTTCATCGCGGTCCACGACGCCTACGCCTGGGCCCTGCACCGTGTCGGCCGCGACGGGGAGGCCCTCGCCGAAGCGGAGAAGGCACTTGCCCTCGGGACGCGCAGCGCCCTCTTCCACTACCACCGCGGCGCCATTTACCAGGCCCTCGGCGACGCCACGGCCGCCCAGCGCGACCTCGGGCAGGCGCTGGCCACCGCCCCCTCCTTCCATCCGCTGCACGCCCCCGCGGCGCGCGAAGCGATCCGGCGAATCGACGGCACCCCATGAACCCCACCACCTGCCGGCGCCTGGCCGCCGCCCCGCTCGCGGCCACCCTGCTCACCCCGCTGGTCCTCTTCGCTGCGGCCACACCCGCGGCCGCGCATCCGCTGGGCAACTTCACCGTCAACTACGCGACCAGCCTGACCCTGCGCCCCCGGGCCGTCGAGGCCGAGATCGTGGTCGACCGCGCCGAGATCGCCACGGCGCAGGAGCGCGCGCTCATCGACCGGGACCAGGACGGAGCCGTCACCGCCGGCGAGCAGCGCGCGTACGCGGACCAGGCCTGCGCCGTGCTGGCCGGGCAACTGACCGCCGACGCGGGCGGCGCGAGCCTCCACTGGACCCGGGAGGCGGGCGCGCTGACCTTCCACACGGGCGAGGCCGGGCTCAAGACCAGCCGCCTCACCTGCGAACTCGCCGCCAACATGGACCTCACCCAGCCTTCGGTGGTCCACATCGCCACCCACTACGACACCCAGCGCATCGGCTGGCGCGAGATCACCGCCCGCGGCGAAGGCCTCGCCCTCACCCACTCCACCGTCCCAGCGGCATCGACCACCGACCACCTACGCCACTACCCGCAGGACCCGCTCGCCGACCCGCTCGACCAGCACACCGCCGAACTGCGCACCGCTGCGGGCCGAGGCCCCGCGGCCCGGATCCTGCCGCCTGGCCTGCCCGGTGCCGGCCCCGTCACCTCCGTACTGAACAAGGTCGCCGCGCTCTTCGACAGCCTCGTCGGCAGCCACGAACTGACCGTCCCCGTAGGCCTCCTCGCCCTGCTCCTTGCCGTGATCCTCGGGGCCTCCCACGCCGCGCTGCCCGGCCACGGCAAGACGATCATGGCCGCCTACCTGGCCGGCCGTCGCGGCACCCCGCGGGACGCCGTCACCGTCGGGGTCACCGTCACCCTCACCCACACCGCAGGAGTCCTCGTCCTCGGCCTCCTCCTCCCGCTCGCCACCCACCTGGCGGGGGAGACCGTCCTGGCATGGCTCGGCCTCGCCAGCGGGCTGCTCGTCACCGCCATCGGAATCCAGCTCCTGCACTCCGCCCTGCGCGGTCACGGCCACCACCACGGTCACGGCCACCACCACGGTCATGGGCACCACGGCCACGGTCATGGGCATCACCACCACGACGATCATGATCACGGACGTCCTGGAGACCACGGGCACAGCCACGACCCGCTGCCCCAACTGCCCTCCTCGCGGCGGGATGCCGACACCGCGCCGGTCATCGGTACCACCGCGGTCCTGACCAAGACCACCGCCGCACACGACCATCACCCCCGCGGAGAATCCGACCACACCCACACCCACACCCACACCGACGTCCCGGCCCCGCGCCGACGCTGGGCTCTGATCGGAGTCGGTATCGCCGGCGGTCTCGTCCCCAGCCCTTCCGCCCTGGTCGTGCTGCTCGGCGCCGTCGCGCTCGGGCGAACCGCCTTCGGGATCCTCCTCGTGATCGGCTACGGCCTGGGCATGGCCGCCACCCTCACCCTCGCCGGGCTCCTCCTCGTACGGCTGCGTGAGCGGATCAGTGCCCGAGCCGCCCACAGGGCCTCCGCCCACGTGAAGGCCCTCGGACGCATCGGACCCGCCGCGTCCTCGGCCCTCGTCCTCCTGGTCGGCATCGGCCTCGCGGCCCGCGCCCTCACCAGCCTCTGAGCAAGACAGCCGCAGCAACGTTCAGAACTGCTGTACCGGCACGGAAATCCAACAACTACCCAATGCACACCAATCCGGAAAATATGGGGCGCCGAATCAGAGGGTGGAGGCGTGAGCCGAGCGCTCACGGCGTCAGGTCCCACAGGGCCTCGGGGCGCAGAGGCGAGGGGGTCCGAAAGGAAGTGCTGCGATGACCGCAAGAGCAAGGGGACGTGGTCTGGCCGCCGTCGTTCTGGCCGCTGGTTTCGGTGTGGCGGGCGTGGGCGTGGCGGGGGCCGCGCCGCAGTCCGACCACCGTGACCACGGGGTGTCGGCGACGGTGACCTCGCGGATCGAGCTCAATGTCCGCCAGCACCCGTGGACGCACTCCCACGTGGTGTGGAGCCTGTCTCCGGGAAGCCGCGTCACGCTCGGCTGCCAGCAGGACGGCTGGTACCACCTGGCCGACCATTCCGGCTGGGTCGACGCCCGCTACGTCCATGCGCACGAGTGGGTGCGGTACTGCTGACCGGGGCGGAAGGCGGGATCATCTCTCGCTGTCGTAGTTCTTCCCGTCATGCCCGGTCCGCGCGCGGGGCCCGCACCGGAATACGCGGGCCCCGCTTCGTCAGGGTTACCGCCACCAGGACCCCTGCTCTGGTGACCTGCCTCTGCCTGGCAGTCCGTACCGGGACCTCCGCGCTCTGCCCTGGACAGGGTGACCGCAGTGACCCTCGCCCTGTGTTCGCGGGCTGCGTGCAGCGGGAGGGAACCCCGAGCTCGCTGGGCTGCCACAGCCGGCGGCGCAGTGCCTCGCGCCCGAGCAGAGTGATCAGGGGCGCGTCTGCCGTTGCGGCCTCGCTGCCGTCCCAGGCACGCAGCCGTACCGGAAGCCGCCCTTCGAAAAAGTGGCCGAGAGATCGGCCGGACGGTCGGCTGCGGGCATCATCTGATGGGCCACCCTCTCTCGAGGCCACCGACGAACCTCGGCCTCGGACTCGGCCCGGTCCTGCCCGGCGCACCCGCTCGCGTGAAACGTGCTGTCCCGGGTCGGCATCATGAGGGCCACAGGGCGTGCTCTCGCGCTCATGAGGCGAGGAGAGCACCGGCATGAGGGCGCACAAGGGAGAGGAACACCAGGGTGACGGCAACCATCGCTGACATCGAGAAGGCGGTCGCTGTACTGCGCGCCGGGGGCCTGGTGGGCCTCCCGACCGAGACCGTGTACGGCCTGGGCGCCGATGCCGAGGCCCCCGCCGCCATCGCGCGGACCTTCCAGGTCAAGGGGCGCCCACCCTCCCACCCGCTGATCATCCACATCGGCGGTGCGGAGAACCTGGACGACTGGGTCGAGTCCGTTCCCGCGGCGGCGCGCACGCTGGCGGAACACTTCTGGCCGGGGCCGTTGACCCTGGTCCTGCGGCGTGGCCCCCGCGTGCCGCTGGAGGCGACCGGCGGACTGGAGACGGTGGCGATCCGGGTGCCCGACCACCCGGTCGCGCTCGCCCTGCTGTCGGCGTTCGGCGGCGGCGTCACGGCACCGTCCGCCAACCGCTTCGGCGCGGTCAGCCCCACCAACGCGGACCACGTCCGAGCGGAGCTCGGTGACGGGGTCGACTTCGTCCTGGACGGCGGCCCCTGCCAGGTCGGTGTCGAGTCGACCATTGTCGACGTCACGGGCGACCGCCCGGCCATCCTCCGGCCCGGCGGAGTGACGCGCGAGGACCTCGAAGCGGTGCTGGGAAGCCACGTCGCGGTGCCATCGACGGGACGTGTCCGGGTGCCGGGCCAGCACCCGTCCCATTACGCACCCAGTGCGCGGGTCGTGCTCGTCGAGCCGCACAAGGTGGTGGCCGAGGCCGAGCTCGCCCAGGAGCAGGGGCACCGGGTGGGCGTACTCCTTCCGCCCTCCGGGGCCACCACTTCGGTGCGGGCCCACGCGGTCCTGGCGGTCCCCGGTGCCATGGCCGCCTACGCGCACGGGTTGTACGGGTTCCTGCGTGAGCTCGACCGGCGGGGGTGCGACCTCATCGTCGCGTCCCTGCCGGCGGAGGAAGGACTGGGACTCGCGATCGCCAACCGGCTCCGCAGGGCCGCGGGGCCCCGCCCCTCCGCGTGAGCACCCACGGCCCGGGCGGTCAGGACGAGGCGGAGACCGCTGAAGCCAGACCACGGGAGGCCACGAGCTGCGCGCTGCCGCCGGCCAGCCGGTAGGACAGGCCCACGATGGCGAGGCGGCCCGCGGCGACCCGCTCGGCCAGGACCCTGGAGCGCTCGAGCAGCAGATCCACGGTCTGCTCGATGTGCTCGGCGAGGATCTCCTCGGCCGTCTCGCGTCCGGCGGCACGGGCTGCCAGCACACTGGGGGTCACCCGTTCGACAACGTCCCGGACGAAGCCGCCCGGCGTCTGCCCGTTCTCCAGCGCAGAGCAGGCCGCGGCGACTGCGCCACACGAGTCGTGGCCCAGGACGACGACCAGCGGCGCGTCGAGGACACCCACACCGAATTCGATGGAACCCAGGACTTCCACGCCGGCGACATGTCCGGCGGTGCGCACCACGAACAGGTCGCCCAGGCCACGGTCGAAGATTATCTCGGCGGCCAGCCTGGAATCGGAGCACCCGAACAGCACGGCGAAGGGCCGCTGGGACGGTGCGGTCTCGGCGCGGCGGGCGGCATCCTGGTTCGGGTGCTCAGTGGTCCCTGAGACGAAGCGCTGGTTACCGGCCATGAGCAGCTCGAAGGCATCGCTGGGCGTCGGCATCTGGATCTCGGTCATGGCCGCAGCCTACGAGCAGCCACCAGCCGTTGCACCACCTGGCCCCGCCTGGTCGGATGACGATGCCGACGTGCGCCCCGCCCCCAGGCACCGGGTCACTGAGCGACGCTGACCACGAGGTGGGTGCCGAGATCCTCGTGCACATCTCCCCGGCCCGCAGATCGGTTCTCGACTACCGCTCCGTCACCGTCGACCATGAGGACGAAATGCGCCCAGGGCTCGGCGACGGCCTCGGTATGGTGCTGGCAAGTACAGGCCCAATCAGCGGGCGGTGTCCTTTCCGTGCTGCATCCGCTGGCGGGCGCCCTCACCGAGAGCGGTGAGCACGCCGGCGACGACGGTTTCGATGGTCGCGAAGACGATGACCTTGCCGCCCCTTCGCCTGGACGAGTTCGGCGATGGCGAGCTCGTCCGGCTCGTAGCACCGGCGCGACTGCCTTGCCTCACCCCCCGGCCGCCCTGCCCTACGGAGTCGCCCAGTACGCCGCCCACGCGCGTGCGGCGGCGAGGGTCTCGTCCAGCTCCGTCACCCCGCGCTTGTGCCAGTCCTCCCATGACCGGGCTTCGGCTTCGGTGAGGACCGCCACCGCTCTTCGCGGGGCCGCCGCGAACGCCGGAATCATCGCCGTCCACCGGGCCGCCTGCTCCGGCGTCTGTCGGCCGTCGAGCACGAGACGGAGCCCCCACAGCGCCGCGTCGAGCCACGCGGGTCCGCGCATCGCCCATGCCCAGTCGATCATCCAGACCCGGCCGGAGGGTTCGGTCATGAAGTTCGTGGCCGCCGGGTCGGAGTGCACCAGCCGATCCCCGGTGAGCAGCGGTTCGTCGGCCGGGTCGCAGTAGTCGCCCCATCGATCCCACGCGGTCAGCCGCACCACATCCGGTGCCGGGGTCTGGCTCAGGTTCCGCAGAACGGCCGCGACCGACTCCAGATGATCGCCGTCGTCGCCGAAGTACGTCCACAGCGACGCGTGCAGGCCCTCGAAGCACAGCAGCAGCCAGCCCCCTGCCTCCTCCTGCCACAGAATTCTGGGAGCGCAGTCGGGCAGGAACGGGTTCACTGCCGCTTCCGCCCGCAGCTCCCCGATCCGCTCGTGGCCCAGCGGCAAGCCCTTGATGAACACCATGGAGGTGCCCGGCTTCGGCCAAAACCACGAAGCGAGAGCCGCACTGTCTCCGTTGGCGACCTCGACTCCCGCATGCTCGTGCCCGACACGTGCGGCGATGGCCGCCCGGGCCTCGTCGGGAAGGTCCTCGAACAGGACCCGGTCCACGCGCACGGCCGATCAGGTCCCGGGCCGCTTGGGCGGGTTCTGCGGGTCATTCGGCGGCATCGGCGGGTCTTTGTCCGGACCGGTAGAGGATGGAGGACGCCCCGCAGGCGGCTTCGACGGTGGCGGGTTCTTGAGCTCGGAGAACGTCATCAGCTCGGAGAACGTCATCGTCATACGGGGAAGGTACGGCCGCCATCCAGGCTGCGCCGGGGAAACCGCCGCTTTGGCACAGAACCATCCGCCAGGTGATCGGGAGTCCCCAACGGCAGCTGGGGGCTTCGAGGCTCAGCGAGCGCGTCCAACTGCGCCCGGTCGAGACGGTCGCGGCGGCCTTCTGTGCCCGCACGGCCTTCTTCACGCCGAGCTCGCCGAGTCTGCGCTGCTGTCCGCACACCAACTGCCTTAACGCGCCTGGACGGTGGCCGTCGCATTGGTTGTTGGGCCCGGATGGCTGACGAGCCAGACGATTGTCCTGTTGACGTCAGGTCGGAGGAATCAGCAAGCGGAATTTCTCGCTCCACCTCAAATTTTCATCAACATTGTTGAGCGCCCGCTTATCCCTGGATAGTGTCGAGGAGTTAGCAGGGATCAATTCACCGCAAATCCGGGACCAGCCGGACGGGCGGACGATAATCCTTAGTACTGCCGTGCTAGATAAATGGGGGATTTCGAATGTTTAAGATTTCTAAGGGGCGGGCCGCGTTGGCCGTCGCCTCGGTTCCGGTCCTGCTCATGGCGGTTTCCACCTCGGCGCAGGCTTCTAACAACATCGTCTGGCGGAGCAAGGCGACCGGCGGATGTATCCGAGTGTTCAACAACAACGCAATCGACACGGACACAAAGGCCGCGCTCCATTGCCAGTCGGCTGGAATACTCAACGGGAAGCACTCCAGCACCAGTTGGAACGACTCGCAGAGCAACCTGAAGGATAACTCGAGTAATCGCTACTGGAAGATGACGACCAACGTCGGCGGCTTCGGTAACGGATCCTGCCTTTCCAGCTGGTACCCGGACCAGAGTGGTATCGGAAACGTCTACATCGAGGGCTGCTCCGGTGAATACAACCAGCAGTGGGAAGAGAACTGGAAGGGCGACGGGATGCAGCTCGTGAGCCGACTGACCGGACTCTGCCTCGACAGCAACCACGACGGCAGGGTGTACACCCACCCCTGCAACGGCAGCGACTACCAGGTGTGGAAGTAGCCGAAACCCGTCGCCGGTGAGCCCCACTCGGGTCCGCCGGTACCCGGCACCGGAACCGGCCGTGCCCTGACTTCATGTCACGGGCACGGCCAGTCTGCCGGGCTGCGGTGTCACATTCCCCCTGGAGCCCGTGTCGGCGACGGCCGGGGGAGGCTGGTTGTTTCGCCGGGATCAACGACGGCGCGGCGTCATCGCTGGGGTCGAGGCGGGCCTGCTCGCGGGTCCGGCGAGGTGGCGTGTCATGCCCAGTCCACGCCCAGCTTCGCGAGGGCGGCCAGGCCCCGCTGGAACGCCTGCTGCGCCTTGCTCCTTCGCCCCGAGGCTGGCCGCAGGGGCGGGAGCGGGCGTCTGGTCGGGCTGCACGCCCAGCGCGGTCAGCCGTGCCTGCTGTTCGGGCATCAGCCGCGCCCAGTTGGCAGGCCTGGCCCTGCTGCGCATGCTGAAGCAGCACGACTGGCCGCCCAGGCAGCACGCCGTCGACGCCCTGGTGCTCCTGCTCCTGCAGACGCAGCTCCGGCGCGGCCCTAGCGCACCGTCGCCTTGCGGGGTGGCGGATCCCCGGACGGCCGCGCCAGGGGCGCCGGGCGGGCGTCCGGCCGAGGACTCGCGGAGGCATCCGTGAGCCCTCGCCGGGATTCCGTGCGAGCGCCGCACGACACGGGGACCTGCTTCTCACGGGTTAGCAGGTCTTGTCCGGGTGGTCATGGGTGATGGCGCAGATCATCGCCTGCGCCCGGCCGTTGTTCGGGTACCTGCGCTGGAGCTCGTCCTTGAAGTCGTTCCACTGGCGGGTGATGTCCTTGACGGCGCCGTCGTAGGCGCGGTCGAAGTTATGACCGACGGCCGAGCGCGGGGTGTCTTTGGTGTCCTTGTTCAGCACTCCGTCGTGGGTGACGCGGTTCGCGCAGTTGGACACCGTTCCGGTGTGGTCGCGGTCCGGGTAGCAGCCGGTCGCCAGGTCGTGCGGGAGGTGCCCGGTGGCGTCCTTGGCCCAGTCGGCCCGGCTGATGGAGCTGTAGCGGGCGATGGAGAAGAACGCGGGCAGGTCGGTCCTGCCCAGGCCCGGAGGGTTCTTGACGCCGATGGCGCCCGGGCCGGCCTGGTCGACCCAGTTGCTGTGGGCGTAGAAGTCCTCGATCTGATGCCAGCCGCGGCCCAGGTCCTCCAACACCTCGCACTTCGCCCGTCCCGGCCGGTCGTTCCAGTCGCAGGCTGGGGAGATAGAGGTCTGGGCGGCGACGACGTGCCCGTTCGCGTCGACCAGCCGGTCCGCGGCGACCACGGCCCGCTTGAAATTGTGGACGGAGCTGTCGATGCAGTCGATGATCTCGGCGTCGGCCTGCTCGCGGGTACGGGGGTAGCGGCTGTCGTACCGGGGGTCGAGGTAGTCGGCGTTGTCGCAGTGCAACTTGCCGATGCCGAAGTACTCGCCGTGGTCGTTGGCGACGATGGCGCCCGAGTTCCCGTCCGCCATCGCCGTCAGTGAGGCCGCGTGCCAACCCGCGGCCCCCAGGGCGGCCCGGGTGATTCTCTCGTGATTGCCGCCGCTGAAAGCCTGCGCCGGTGTCGCGACGCCTACGGCGACGGAACACAGCAGCGCGACGCAGGCGGCGCCGGGAACGCGCAGGCGCTGCCGACGGGAAGCGGGGCGGGGATTCACAGGCTCTCCAGGTGTGCGCTGGACGTCTTGGGCGGCGGGTGGCCGGGTAGGCGCGGCGTCCCGTCCGTGCGCGGATCCACGGCGAAAAAGCTGACGAATCGCCATGTAATCCGCAGCTCGTACGCATGCTAACTGTCATGTCAGCCTCACGAAAGGCCGCCTGGCCCGGCGAAGGGGGATGCATGGCGGGTGCTGAGGGGGCGTTGGAGGCCCAGGAGCGGTTGCGTGCGATCGGTGCCGCCTACCTCCAGGACCTCGCGGCCCGCCGCGAGAACGATCAGAGGCCCGAGGACCCTGCGGAGGACCCGGTGTCCGACGAGCGGTGACCTGACCTCCCGTTGCGAGCGGCGGCTCAGGCCCACTCCACGCCGAGCTCGGCGAGCTGCGCGAGTCGTGCGATGGGCTGCTCTCGGAGATCCAGGTGTGGGCGCTGGCCACTGCCCCGGTCTCCAGCTGCGTCACGATGTCGTCGCCCCGCTCGCGTCCGATCCCGACGGCGGCCAAGGCCTGGAAGGCCGTGAAGCGCGCCGCCGTGGCTCGTGGCTCGTGGTGATGGTGGCTGATGCGGGCCAGTTTCTGACCGTGCGCGTCGGCGCCCGGCTGCTCGGTGGACCCAGGGTGCCTCCCTTGCCTGCCCGGGTGCGGTGGGCGAACCACTCTGCTCCGTTCAGAGGAACTGTGCTTGGGGTCGCCCATTGCTGTGGACGCGGGGGGTACTGCTCTGCCGGGGCGCAAGCAGGCGCCCAACGGTCGAGAGGTGTGAGCGTGAGTTTCGTCATTGGTCGACGGCGATGGATGTACCGAACGGCATTGGCGCTCGTCACCCTGCCGGTCTGGGCCGGCTGTCCCGCCGGGGCTCTGGCCGTTTCGTCCCCGGCGGTGCAGGCGCCGCCCGTGGTGTGGGAGGAATGCCCGCAGGACGCGTTGGCAGCCCTTCCGAAGGACGTCGCCCCGCAACTCATGCGCTGTGCGACCTACGACGTCCCTCTCGACCATGCGCATCCCGACGCCGGAACAGTGCCGCTGGCCCTGATGAAGCGCAGCGCCAAGGGACCGGGGGAGCGGATCGGCTCGATCCTCACGAACTTCGGCGGCCCTGGTGCCGCGGGCTGGGGCGCTCCGGTCGTAGCCGAGTACTTCTTCTCCGCGCCGGTACTGGAGCGCTTCGACATCGTCGCGTTCGACCCGCGCGGCGTGGGCCGCAGCATGCCCTTGCGCTGTTTCACCTCCCAGGAACAGTTCGACGCGGTCGATGCCAAGCTGATGCGGGACCCGGTCACCGTGCAGCAGCTCTCGGACGAGAGCGACGCCCTGCGCGTCCAGGGCAACCTGTGCCGCGAGAATGCCGGACAGCTCCTGGCCCACATGTCCACGGCTGCCTCGGCAAGGGATCTGGACCTGCTGAGGCAGGGAGTCGGCGATGAGAAGCTGACCTACTTCGGCGTGTCCTACGGGACGTTCCTCGGCGACACCTACGCGAACATGTTCCCGGACAAGGTCCGCGCGATCGTGAACACCGGCAACGCCGACCCCGGGCTGCGCTCCTCGGACGGGACGCGTTACGAGCACGACCGCGCGCTCAACTACGAGGACGTCCTGGCCGCGGTGCTCCAGCGCTGCAAGGACGTCGGTGAGCCCGGGTGCCCCTTCGGAGCCGGTGACCCGCGCCACAAGTTCGACGCCATCCGCGACTACCTGCGTTCTCATGCCGACTCGGCCGTCAAGACTGCCGACGGCACCAGCGTCACCCTCAACTCGTTCGTCAACGACCTCTACAACAGCCTTCCCGACGCCACCGCCTACGGCGCACTCGCCGGACGCTGGCAGTCCCTCTACAACGCGCTGCCGGCAGAACCCAGCCCGAAGGCGAAGGCCGTCCGCAGGAAGATCACTGACACGCCTTTCAGGGGCAACAACGCCAACCCGGCGGTCAACTGCAGCGACATGCCCTTTCCCCGCGACGCGGACAGCCTTGCCATGCTGGCAGACGGCTGGGAGAAGGAAGCCCCCACGTTCGGCCGTCCGCAGGTCTTCAACGGCCTCAACCAGTGCTCGACCTGGCCCTACACCTCCGCCCCCGGCGACGACGTCTACCGCGGGCCCTGGGACACGTACACCGGCAGCACGCCGATCCTCCTGGTCAACGCCCTCCATGACCCGGCCACTCCCCACTCCTTCGCCCAGAATGCCGCCCGGCAACTCGGCGCTTCCGCGCGGCTGCTCAGCGTGGACGCTTTCGGGCACGGTTCCATTTCCCCGGCGGAGAGCACGTGCGTGACCGCCCACATCACCGCCTACCTCCTCACCACCACCGCTCCCGCCCCGGGTACCACCTGCACCGACGTCGCCCAGCCCTTCACCCCCTGACCGGCCTCCAAGCCGCCGCAAGGCCCCTGAGCCGGTCACTGTGGCCGGGCACCTGAGCGAGGCGCTGAAGTACTTCTACGAGACGGCCGGGGAGTTGCCGCCACGCCGGTGGCAGGCGCGCAGGTGGGCGGGGCGCACGCCGTCGACGACACTGTGCTCCGTACAGATCGCCGCCCGCGAGCCGTACTACCTGCGCCTCAAGGAGTCCGCGGACGAGCGCGGCGCGATCCGGCGCCAGCGCCCGGCCCGCGAAAGAACTGCCGCGGATCTACCGGAAACTGACGATCACAGTCCGGCCCGGCGACCTCGGCAGCGCGACAAGTTCAGCCAGGACCGGCACTACCTCCACCCCAGCTGGCAGGACGCCTACCGGCCCGAACGTGCGGACATCGAAATCACCGCGAACGGGCTCTCTCCGCCCCAGCCACCACCGATGGTCCAGACGAGCGCCTGACACCCGGCACCACATGACGAGCTCAAGCACGCCCAACGGCAGCCCCGAAGCCCCTCACTCCCGCGAACCACCCCGACAACCAGGCCGATCCTCCGCCAGGCAACCGCCCGAGGCCCCGCCCGCATTCGGACACCACCACCACGAGCACAACCCACAAACGCCGAGATCCCGCCCCGCCTTGAGTTAGAACGGGATCTCGTAACGTTTCCCGAGAGCTACTCAGGAACTGTCGAAGCTCAGGCTGTCAGGCGGGCCAGGAGCGCGGGATGGTCTGCCAGGGCCGATTCCAGCATGGCCCGGGCATGGGGCTTGAAGAAGTCGAGGTCGGCTGACCGCCAGTCGATGCCGCCCAGGGGCGGCTGCGGGTCGTATTCGATGAAGAGCTGGACCGATCGGGCCGTCTGCTCGCCCGCGAGGCGTTCGACCAGGTGGAGGGCCATGTCGATACCGGCCGACACCCCGGCGGCGGTGAGCACGGCACCGTCCTCGACCCAGCGTCGAGCGACAGGTGTCGCGCCGAACTTGGCCAGCAGGTCGCGAAAGCCCCAGTGCGTGGTGGCCTGACGACCGTCGAGCAGGCCGGCCGCACCCAGGATCAGGGAGCCGGTGCACACCGAGCCGACGACCTCGGCCCTCCGCGCGGCCTTCCGGATCCAACTCAGCAGGGGCTCGTTGCCCAGGGCGGCGAGGGTCGGCTCGGTCCCACCCGGCACGATCAGCGCGAAGGGCTCGGTGACCTGGTCAAACGTGTGGCTCGGCGTCAGCTTCAGCGGAGTGTCGGTGTCCAGGGGGGCGAGGTCCTGGCCGACGACGACCACCTCGAACGACGGGTCGATCCGGGCCAGCGCCGACAGCACCTGAAGCGGCCCCACTAGGTCGAGCGGGGTGATGCCGGGATACAGCACGAAGGCGAGCGTCTTGGTCATGCCGTCACCTTCGACCCCGGGCCGGGGGAGTGCCAAGGGCAGACAGCGACCAGGTCGGAATTCTTGGGATAGAAGTCAGTCCGACATAGGGTCCCGATCATGGAGGAACGACTGGTGGCCCTCGTCGGGTACGACGAGGCCGAGTTGCTGGACATCGCCTGCGTGACAACGAGTTTGATCACCGCCAACCGTCTCGGAGCCAGCCCCGCCTACACCGTGAGCGTGGCCACCCCGGGAAGCCGGGCGATCACGTGCGACTCGGGGCTGATGCTGCAGGGCCAGCGCTCCCTGGAGCGGCTGCGGGGGCCACTGGACACGCTGATCGTCTCGGGAGGGTTCGGCCACCAGGCCGCAGCAGAAGACCCGCGGATCGTCGGCCATGTCCGACGCCTGGCCAGGGAGAGCCGCAGAGTCGCCTCGGTCTGCACAGGGGCGACCGTCCTGGCCGCCGCTGGCCTGCTCAACGGCAAACGCGTCACGACTCACTGGTGGTACGCCGAGCAATTCGCCTGGGCCTACCCGGAGATCACTGTGGATCCCGCGCCGATCTACATCCGCGACGGAAGCCTGTCCACCGCGGCGGGCGCCACCAGCGCCCTGGACCTCACCCTGGCCTTCATCGAGGAGGACCACGGCGCGGAGTTGGCACGCGCCGTGGCTCGCGGCCTGGTCACCTATCTGCAACGGCCGGGCAACCAGGCACAGATGAGCATCTTCACCGCCACCCCAGCACCCACCAACAGCCTGGTCGGGCGAGCCGTCAACTACATCGCCAGCCACCTGACCGGCGACTTGACCGCAACCGCACTGGCAGCCGACGTCGGGGTGAGCGAACGCCACCTGACCCGCCTGTTCAACGACTACCTCGGAAAGGCGCCGGGCCGATTCGTCCGCGACGCGCGCACCGAAGCCGCCGCTCACCTCCTGACCTCCACCTCACTCCCCGTGGCGAGCGTGGCCGCACAATGCGGCTTCGGGACCGTTGAATCGCTCCGCCAGGCCTTCGTCAGCCGCTACGGAACACCGCCATCGCGCTACCGAGCAACACAGAGCACATCAGCTACTCGACGTCGGGGCGCGCCCACGACGCCTGGTGACGCGCACCATCGAGCGCTACGAGGCAGTGCGGCAGCGGCCGGCCGAAGGGAAGACGCTGGCCGCGATCCGCCGTGACCGCACGGCGGGCCAGGAGCACGCTCTGTACGTCGCGGCAGAGAAGGACACCCTGCGGCAGCAGCTGACCGGCTGGCTCGAGTTCGCGGGCATCCCCGTGCTCGTGGTCCGCGGCTCCAGGGGCGACGCAGACGAGCCGGAGGCGCCCAGTCCGTGGAGGGTGGTCGGTGGACCCGCATAGCGGCCTGCTGTGCGTGCGCTGCCCGCGCGACGAGCTACGGGTGAGACTTTGGCGAGGGGAACCGGAGCGCGCCGTAGATCAGCATCGTGCACGCGGCGGCGTACACGTACCCGCCGGATCCCACGACCCCGAGGCCCCCCTGGGACATCCCGTTGCGCAGGCCGTAGAAGCACACCGCGGTACTGATGACGGCCACGACGATGTGCAAGGCCTGGGCCCAGCGCCGCCAGGCAAGCCCTGGTGCACGGCGCGTGACGACGACCGCCGTCACAGAGCTGCAGATGCCGAGCATGGCAGGCGCAAGGAGCAGCCAGGCTCCGGCGTCATCCGTCATTGCCAGGGATGCATCCGCCCATTCGTAGGGGGGCAGGAGCATGGCGAGCGCCAGTGTCACGATTGCCGCCCAGAAGGGGGCGGTGGCCAGGCGGTACGACCAGGGCGAGGCAACTGGTGTCGCTGTCGGTGTGGCCGGCTCGGGCGCCGGCTGGGGAGGGACCGTCGATGGCACCGAGGTGAGCACAGCGGTGGCGGTGGGCAGCGCGTCGGCGAGGGGCGCTGGTATCCAGATGCCGTTTCCGGCCGGAGCGGCCGCATCGGTCAGCGGCTCACTCTCGGTCCGGACCACGGCCAGTTCCTCGATGAGCGCGGTCACGGACGGGCGGAGTTCTGGGTCCTTGGCCAGGCAGCGGGCAATGATCTCCAGGCCATGCGACGGCAGGCGGCCGAGGTCTGGTTCCTCGTACGCGATCCGGAAGTTGAGCATCTGCGCGGAGCCTGTGCCGAAGGGCCCGATGCCGGTGGCCGCATGCGTCAGCACGGCTCCGAGGGCGAACACGTCGGTGGCCGGTGTCACGGGCTTGCCCGTGAGCTGTTCGGGTGCCATGAAGCCAGGGGTGCCCACGATCATGCCGGTGCGGGTGAGCGCGGTGTCCTCGAGAGCCACGGAGATCCCGAAGTCGACTACCCGAGGGCCGTCCGGCGCGATCAGGACGTTCGAGGGCTTGAGGTCCCGGTGGACCAAGCCGGCCGCGTGAATGGCCTCCAGCGCCTCGGCGAGTCCCGCGCCGAGGACGCGTACAGACTCCACCGGCCAGGGGCCGTGCGCAGCAATAGCCTCGTCCAGGGCCATTCCGGGCACGTAGGCTGTGGCAAGCCAAGGGCTCGGGCTGTCAGGTTCGGCATCGACCAAAGCGGCCGTGAAGAAGCCGGTGACTTTGCGGGCGGCGGCCACTTCGCGGGCGAACCGGCGGCGGAATCCGGGATCCTGCGCGAGCTCGGGCCGCACCACCTTCACCGCCACGAGCCGCCCACTGGGCGACTGCCCCAGAAAGACCTGGCCCATCCCACCGGCGCCCAGGCGCCCGGCTATCCGGTAGCGCCCCACCTGCCGCGGATCACTCGGCTGTAACGCGTCCACCAGGCCCTCCTCCACGCTGCGCGATTCCGCTTGCCGTGCCCTGCGCGATTACAACACCGAGATGCCCGCACGCGCAGCAGTACACCCGTAACTCTCCCGCAGCGGCGGGTGCGACCATCCGCCGAGCCCTGGCCCGCGGCCGAAAGGGCGCCGGCCCTTGGTCAGGCCCCGGCTCCAGCAGATCGCCAGCACCTGGATGCCCGGCGCCGGGAGGCAAGACGAAGACCCCTGGGGTCACGACGCCCCGAGGCCTCCCTCTCGCTGACTTCCCCGCTCAACGACGAGCCGGTCCGCCTGTCACGCCCAGGGCGGCGGGCTGCTCCTGGGTGAGCTTGTCGCGGCGGGCCCGGGTGTTGGAGACCCACACACCGAGCCGCACCGACACCGCCTCGGCCACACCGTCGGGGGTGATCCATTCGGTGTGCCCGCGAGGAACGGGCCGCTGCCTTTTCCTCTCGAGCCACTGCGCAAGCGCTGTCAGGCCGCGCTGGAATGCCTGCTCGGCCCTGGCCACCCCCTTCCCCGTGCGCGCTGCCGCGGGGACGGGAGCCGGGGGTGCAGCAGCGGTGAAGCCCAGGGCTGTCTGCCGTCTGCCGTGCCTGCTGCCCGGCCGACAGCTGCGCCGAGGCCCCGGCTCCTCCTCCTGCTGCCGCCGCCACTTGCCAATGTTGTCGCCGTCGAAGAGGACGCCCAGAGCGACAAGTGAGGAAAACCAAATATCCCCATCAGGCCGCCTCTACTTCTCCTTCGCCGGGCTTGGGGCAGGGGAGATCGCGGCGGTGGTGGCCGGTCCATCGGGTTCTACCGGCGGCCTCCTTTCCCTGTGCTGCAAGTTGCCTGGCCCGACGCGCATGACCGCTTTCACTGGGACGAGCAGGCTGAGGTGAGGCACCGGGAGTCACAGCCTCAGCTGTGGCTGCCACCTCGTGAGCACCCTGCCGGGATTTGGACGACCGAACTCTGACCCCGTGCCGCCTGCGACGGAACAACACCAGCGCGAGAAGCTACTGGACCAAGATCATTTTACGGAGCAGTTCGAACCCGGCTCGCCCGTAGAGCAGCCTCTTGATCTTCTTGATGCGGTTCACGGCGCCCTCGATGCTGCCGGAGCCCCAGTCCACGGTGAGCCCAGGCGTCACGACGTCGAGATCTCGGAGCAGGTGTAGTGCGAAGCCAGTGAGGCCGAGTAACTGGCTGGCATCGACCGCGTCGATCCAGGTGGGAAGTGTGGAGCCAAGGCGGTCGGTGAGCATCTCGCCGAAGTCGCGGACATGTCCGGCTGCCGTGTCCAGTGCGGTGCAGCGGGCCAAGACATCCTTCAGGCCGGCCCGGTCCTCCTCGGTCAGGGCCGTGGGGTGACGGCTGATCCAGCCGGTCACCCGCCGCACCGTCGGCGGCCGGGGCGGAGCGTCGGCCGGAGCCCCGCGGAGGGTGGCGACGTGGCTGCGGACCATCTGATAGATGACGGGCGCGTTGTCGGCAACGAGTTCGCTGTGGAGGTGGGTGACGCTGGTGCATCCCTCGGCGAAGCGGCGCTCCAGGTGGGGCTTGTAGGGGTCCAGCCTGCTGGGTCGGGGCCGGTTCTCGCGAATGGTGTCCTGCCAGCGTGCGGCGTTCGCGTACCGGAGCACGGTGTTGAGAGCCCAGCCCAGGTGCCGGGCTATCGCCCGGCGCGAGTGACCTTGGGCAAGGAGCTCGTGGACCAGGGCGTGCGCGGCCCTTTTGCGCTCGGCGCGTCGGCCGATGGGCGCCGGGTCGTCCTGCGGCCGACCGGAAGCCCCTCCGGTGGCCTCCGGCTGCATGCTGCCGGGCGAAGGATTGCGCAGGCAGTCGCGGTGCGCGGCGCCGCAGGTTTCCACGGCTCGGCCGAGGCCCTGCCCTAGGTGGAACCGGTCGGCGACCTGCAGAGTGTCTGGGGCACCGCGTCGTGCTCCCTCGGCGTAGGCGCCGCCGGTCCCGGCAGATGATCTCCAGCCGGGGTGGCGAGTCAGCCAGGCGGCCGGCGGCCCGGCTTCGCGGGTCGGGATCACGGCGACCACGCGATGGTCTTCGACGCTGGTCGAGACGGTGGAGTAGGTCTGGCCCCGGCGGATCGTGAAGTCGTCCACGCCCAGGACGCGCGGAGTACCAAACTGCGGATCGGGCAATGCCATGACCCTCCGTAAGAAGGTCATCCGGCCGGACCCGAATCCCAGCTGAGAGGCCGGCCGGGCCCCAGCCCGCCCGGCCAGCGCGAGCTCCACTCGCTCCAGGGCGTGGTTGAGCCGCGTGGTGAACCGTGCGTGCGGGACAGCCAGCCGCGAGAACGGCTCGGCGAACGTCCGGCGCGGGCAGTCCGCCGACCCGCAGATGCAACGCCGGACCGTCAGCAGGATCACAAAGCCCTGCTCAGCGAGCGGAAGGTCCTTCAGTCTGCGCTGGTAGTGGTCATGGACCCGGTCCGAGAAAAGGCCGCAGTCCAAACATGCAGCGCCGGCCGCGGCCTCTCGCCGCCACCTCGACCGTGCCGAACGCGGCAGTGACCGCCTCGACATCCACATCGTCGATTCCGTCGAACACCAGCGAATCCCAAAACGGTGCATCGATCGTCATGACCAGCACCATCACCGGCCACAACTGGCCGCAGCAGCGGGTGGTAGAGACCTGAGGGAGCGTCAATTCCGAACGTTGAACGCTGGACGACAAGGCGTACGCCGTCTCACACGAACCCGATTCTCCGCAATCGAACAACGGGGTAACGCTCCGCGACGACTCCCCAAGATCTGTGCCAGAACCTGAAACCCACCAACAACCGTTCTTGCAGGCGACCTGCGTAGTCGGCGGGAGCGCCTGCGCGAGCGGACGCTCGAACATGTCCTGCGGACGATCACCCATGGCAGCCGGTGGCCCGTCCTGTGAGGCTCGACGCATGACATACACCGACAGCCCCCGCACCGACAGCCCCCGCACCGACAACTCCCGCACCGACACAACGATCGCCCCGGCCACCGTCCTGGTACTCGGCGGCACCGGCAAGACCGGCCGCAGGGTCGTCGCCCTCCTGCGCGAGTCGGGCGTGGAGCCCCGCGTGGCCTCCCGCTCCGGCGACACGCCTTTCGACTGGTCGGACCCCGACACCTGGCAGCCGGCCCTCGACGGAGCAGACGCCGTCTACGTCGTCGGGCCCGAGGGCTCCCCGTCCCCGACGCCCGCCTTCGTCGAGCGGGCCGTCGCGAGCGGCGTGCGCCGACTGGTGCTGCTCTCGGCCCGCGGCGCCGACACCCCCGGTTACCTCTCCGCGGCGGTCGGCGCCCCGCACCGGGAGAGCGAGGCGGCCGTCCGGTCCTCCGGGGTCTCCTGGACGATCCTGCGTCCAGGGTGGTTCGCCCAGAACTTCAGCGAGGGCGTCTTCCGCGACGGGGTGCGAGCCGGTGAACTGGCCCTGCCCACAGCGGACGGGACCGCGGCCTTCATCGACGCCGACGACATCGCGGAGGTCGCCGTCGCAGCCCTCACTGAGGACGGCCACCACGGAGAGGTCTACGAGCTGTCCGGCCCCCGTGCGCTGAGCGTCGCCGACGTGCTGGGCGAGATCGCTGAGGCCAGCACGGTGCGCGCCGCCTACGTTCCTGTCGAACCGTCGGCCTACCGGGCCCGACTCGTGGCGCAGGGCGTGCCCGAGGAGGAGGCCGCGGTTTGGACGGAGGCGATGGAGCCGATCCGGACGAGCCGGGAGGCTCCGCTCACGGACGGCGTCCGCCGGGCGCTCGGGCGCCCGCCGCGCGACGTCGCCGAGTTCGCCCGCGCCGCGGCGGCCGCGGGCGCCTGGTCCTGAGGCCGGGGGATGGGCGGACGTACGGACCCGGTGCGGCGTATGCCCATCCGGGTCCGGCCCCGTCGGGTCAGCCCGCCGGAGCGGCCCGGTCCGGTTCCAGGGCCGCCTCTCGGCGGTAGGCGCCGGGGCTCACGCCCCGCAGGCGCTTGAAGGCGGCGCCGAAGCCGAAGGCGTCCGCGTAGCCGACCCGCCGGGCCACCGCCGCCACCGTGAGCTCGGTACTGCTCAGCAGATCGGCGGCGAGCGTCATCCGCCACTCGGTGAGATACGCCACCGGCCCGTCGCCGACCAGCTCGGTGAACCGTTTCGCCAGGGTCGTCCTCGACACTCCTGCCCGCGCCGCCAGCTCCGCCGTCGACCAGGAGTGCGCCGGATCCGCGTGGATCGCACGCAGTGCCGGGCCGACCACCTCGTCGCCGAGCGCGGCGTACCACCCCGGTGGCCGCGCCTCGGGCCGGTCGAACCAGTCCCGTAGCGTGCACACCAACAGCCAGTCCAGCAGCCGGTCGAGAACGATCTGGCGCCCCGGCCCGCCGATCCCGATCTGCGTCTCCAGGTAGTCGCGCAGCGGCGTGCAGTCCGCGTCGTCGGCCACCACCAGCACCGGCGGAAGCGTGCGCAGCAACCGCTGCGGCACCTGGGCCCGTACGTCGTAGGCGGCCGCGAGCAGGACCGTCGGGCCGCCGAACTCCCGCTCCGGCTCCGCCGGTTCCTCGCCCCAGCGGACTTCCTGCACGTCGGCGTCCCGTCCCGTCCCCGTGGTGTCTGCCGGGTCGTCGGTGAAGGAGAACGGCGCCGGCCCCCGGACGATCGCGGCCTCGCCGACCGCGACGCGCCGGGGCTCTCCGTGCTCCGGCACGATCCACCCCGCGCCGCGCATCGGCAGGAGCAGCGTCAGGTAGGGCCCGTCGGTGAACCGCAACGACCAGGGTGGCCACAACACCGAACGCCCGAACACCGCCCCCTTGCCCCGCACGCCCCGCAACAACTCGTCGAACACATCCATGCCGCCAACGATATGCAGCAACGCCCCACGGGCCGGGCGGTCGGCACCGTCATCGACGCGCTCGGCGGGGACGACGTGACGCTGGAAACGGCTACTTCGCTGGACGCGGGTATCGCTACGGGCGGCGCGCCGTGGCGGCACCGGGGCGAGAGCGTGATGACCTGCTCCGGTCCGCGCGCGCCTGCACCCAGTACCTGCTGGCAACGGCGGTGGGCGCCACGCTCGCGGCTACGGTCGGCATCCGCGGCTGGTCGTTCGGCCTGCTCAGCGATCCACACCGCCGCCGGCGTCGACTGGGCCCTGGCTCTCTTCCCTGCCCTGCTCGTGCTCGTGTCCTTGCTCGGCATCGCGGGGGAGTCCGCCACCAAGCAGGTCCTGGACAACCTGCAGAAGCTCGCTCCCGGCTCGGCGCGGGACGTGGTCGGCGACGCGGTGCAGCAGCTCCAGGGGCGCTCCGGGGTCGGATCGCTGCTGGCGATCCTCGGCCTGGTCCTCGCCCTGTGGTCGGCGTCCGGCTACATCGTGGCGTTCATCCGCAGCTCGAACGCCGTCTATGACATGCCCGAGGGCCGCCCCGTGTGGAAGGTCCTCCCGCTGCGGCTGGCCCTCACCGTCACGCTGATGGTTGTGGCGTGTGCCAGTGCGCTGATCGTCGTCTTCTCGGGCTCCCTGGCCCGGCAGGCGGGAACGGCCCCGGGGATCGGGGACACTGCCCTGACTGCTTGGTCGATCGCGAAGTAGCCGGTCCTGGTCCTCCTCGTCACCTTCATGATCGCGATCCTCTACTGGGGCGCCCCGAACACGAAGGGCCGCGGATTCAAGTGGCTGACGCCGGGCAGCCTCCTGGCGCTGGCCATCTGGATGGCCGCCTCGGCTGGCTTCGCGCTCTACGTCGCCAACTTCGCCTCCCCGGCGGTCCCTCCGACCGATTCTCCGAACTCGTCTGAGAACGCCGTCCACGGGCGGGCCACCGGTAGGTGCTGTGACGAACCCACTGATCATCAACCATCGATGACAAAGATCAACCTTCGTTGTCACAGGACACCGGTCACACGTCCGCGGTCGACAGGTCGCGCTCCGCTCGCCTCAGAATTCGAACACGTGTTCCACTAGGTGGATGACGTGGCTCCGCTTCCCCGACAGCCTGGTGATGATCCAGGCCGAATGGCTTCTGACCTATGACGCGCCGGCCGGGGCGAGCACCACCGTGCTCCGGCGGCGCCTGATCAAGCTGTCCCTCCAGCTCTACGCCCACCCCTACTGGGCGGCGCCGGGCCGCTCACCGGCGGCGTGGGTCGAGCTGCGCCGTCGGGCGCGCGCCCGCGGCTGGGGCACTGCGGCGTGAGCGCCGACCCGGGCGGTCCGAGACCCGCCGACCGCTTCCCCCAGGACCTGATCGCCCTCCAGCAGGACTGGATCGGGGTCTACAACCGGCTTGCCCGCAGGAGGGGCGAGGGCTCGGCGGCGGAGCTGAGGGCGGAGCTGTTCCGGCTCTCCTGCCGGATCGGGGATCACCCGCACTGGGTGGACGGTGACCCGAGCCGGATGGGGCGCACCCGGCTGTGGCAGGCCGCTCAGGTCGCGCCGGGAGGTGAGCCGCAGGTCGTGGTGAGGCTGGTCGACGGGCGGGTCGTGGTGACCGAACCGGAGGCGGGTGGTGGGCGTGGGTGAGGTGGAGGCGCGGCTGGAGCGCTGGCGGGCCGTGGCGGCGTGGTTGGTCTGGCAGCAGCGGCAGGCGGAGCAGACGATCGCCGCACTCGAAGCGGAGCTTGCCGAGCTCCAGGCTCGGCGGCCGCCTCCGGTGCCGCCGGAGTGGACGGTGGAGATGATCCGGACCGCGGGCGGGCCGCGCGTGCACCGCGTGCATGTGGGGGGCTGCGCCATGGGCGGCAGCGGCAAGCCGGCCGACCGGGAGCAGGTCCGCCGGATGCTCGCCGAGGGCACGGCAGCGTGCCCGTACTGCGGGCCGGGCACCCTGCTGGGCTCGTCGGCTGAGCATCCGGGCCGCGGGCGGGCGGACGTCGGGGTACGTTCGGCCATACCGGGTGCGGCCTTGGCCAGCAGGGCCGCGACGGGGGCCGCACCTCGACACCTCGAAGCGCCGACCCTCGGGGAAGGCCGCGGGCGAGGTTACTGCTGAGGCCAGCGAGAATGGCCCGGTGAGTACACCTGCGCAGTCCCAGCGACCTGTCGGCCGCGGCGTCAGCACCCTTATCCCGCAGAGCGCCACGGACCAGGCCATGGCGGCGCTGACCGGGCTGGAGACCGTACCTGTACACGTCGGCCTGCTCCAGGCGGCCGCGCTGCTGCTGGAGGAGGCCGCCCGGACCGCCACGGACGAGTCGGCGAAGGCCGTCATGGCCCGGACGGCCGGGATGCTGCGCTCCGCGATGTAGCCGCGGCCGTGCCCGTCGCCGCGGGTGCCGGCACCCGCGGGCGGCTATGCCGAGGCTTGGGGTGTGCGGGCCGCGGCCGGAGCGGGGGCGGCGACTCGTGGCGCGGGTGCGGCCACCCACTGGGACGGCTGCGGCGACCCGGGGGGCAGGGTGAGGGCGAGGCGGGCGGAGTGGCTCTCGGCTGCCTGGGCCAAGGCCTGCAGGGCTTGTACATCGGCAGGGTTGAAGCGGGCGGACTGGACGGCGGAAGCCACCAGAGCCTGTGCCTTCTCGGCGACCGCACCGTACGGGCCGACGGCAGGGCCCGGTCCGGCGTCAAGCGGCGGGAGCGCTAGCCACGCGTCCCGGAGAGCCGTCACCCTCCGGTGGCTGGAGCTGACGGCTTCCTGACCCATGGGGGTGTTGGTCCACCTCTGGAAGCGCCTCTGATGAAACGTTGCTGCTGAACCGAGCATGCCAAGTAGACTCGCTGATATCGGCGTTGCCGCCGCCGTACCCTTGGCATTTCCAGGAACCAGCGGGGGTGGGCAGTGAAGCCAGGCGAACTGATCGCGGGTCGATACGAGCTGGTCAAGAAGCTTGGGCGGGGCGGGATGGGCGAGGTATGGGCTGCGCGGGACCGTAGCCTCCACCGTGACGTCGCGCTCAAGCTGCTCGACCTCGGCGGCGCTGTCCACCCGGACCTGCCTCAGCGGTTCGAACGTGAGGCGGTAGCCGCCGCGCAGATCAACCACCCGAACGTGGCTGCTCTCTACGACCGGGGCGTCCACCTGGACATCCTCTTCCTGGTCATGGAGAAGGTCGATGGTACGACTCTCACCGAACACCTCCATGCCGAGAGCTCCATGACCCTGGCCCGCGCTCTGGAGATGGGCAGCGAGATTTGCGCGGCGCTAATCGCCGCGCACCGGGCCCAGGTCATTCACTACGACATCAAGCCCCACAACATCATGATCACCCCGGACGGGCAGGTCAAGGTCGTCGACTTCGGGATCGCGGGATTCGTCCAGACCGCGTTCTCCGTGGCGCGCTCCTCCCAGCTGCAACCGGCCGGAACCGTGGAGTACGGTGCGCCGGAACAGTTCCTCTCCGAGCGCGGGGATGAACGCTCTGACCTGTATGCACTCGGTGGAGTGCTGTTCGTCTTACTTGCCGGTCGACCTCCCTTCACCGGCCACAACTGGCTCGCGGTCATCCGGCGCAAAGCTGAGGAAGACGCCCCGCGCCTCGACACGCTCCGCCCTGACCTGCTGCCCGAAGTGACCGAACTCGTCGCCGAGCTTTTGCGACGCGATCCCGCACAGCGCCCCCAATCGGCGCGGCAGGTCTACGACCGTCTCCAACAGCTGCGGTCGGCTCTCGACCCAAGAGATGCGGGCAGGCTGACTCCGCCGACCATCGTGGCACCGTCGGAATCCACGAGCGCCAAGGCAGTTCCCAGGATCCACGTGGCCCACGTCGCGCGTCGAGACAGCTCGCTGGACCGGGGAAACTACCGCTACCACCAAATCCGCGTCTTCCTCGAAGGGGACGATGACGGCGATCTCGATCGAGTCACCAAAGTTGTTTACCACCTGCATCCGACCTTCCCCGAGCCGGATCGTGTCGCCACGGACCGGGCGACAGGGTTTGAACTGAGGGTGTCGGCATGGGGCGAGTTCATGATGACGGCAGATGTCCATATGCAAGGCCAGCAGGAACCTTTGAGGCTTGAGCGATACCTCAACTTCTGAGTTCTGGGCTGGACTCCTCGTCGGGCTCGACACCACCGCCCCTGTGCGCGAATCGGCGACGGTCGCCATGTGGGCGTCGGCTGCGGCGCGGCCGGGTCGCTCGGCGGCAAATCCCGTATGTGCGGTGGTCGGCGGCCCGAGAAGTGGCCCGAATTCGAGGCTAGGCCGGCGGACCTGGGGCTGGGAGCTCGGTCCGCTGCACTCCGTGCCAGCGGATTTACCGTGCGGGGCATCCCGCAACGCCTCGTCGTGCAGGTTCCCCGACCGTCACTGGCAGGGGCTCAGACGGCTGGCGGGCGTAGAGGCCTTCCCTGTTGGGCAGTTGGCATATCCGCAGGTCGCCCGTGGGGAGTACCGTCCGGGTGAGGAGTCCAGAACGGAGAGGTGCCGCTCATGACCCATTCCCCCGACACCGGCATCGGTGCGCGCGTGCGCGTGGCCCGGATCGCGGCAGGCCTGACGCAGGCGGAGATGGCCGGTCTGGTGGGCCGCTCCGAACGCTGGGCAGAGGACGTCGAGGCCGGCCGCCTCCCACTGGACCGGTACTTCCTGATCACGGCCGTGGCCACGGTCTGCGAGGTCGACGTCGTCTGGCTGCTCGGACAGCCCTACCGGCTGCGCCGCGAACAGGGCTCGGCGGTCCCGCACGTGCCAGCACTCCGTGCCGCGCTGCGCCGGTCCTCGCTGATCCTCTCCGGCCACCCCGGTCTCGTGCCGTCCGGGCCAGCCGCCCACGTCCAGGGAATCCGGGACCAGGCGGCGGCGACCAACCGGCACCGCCAGGGCGCGAACCTCCCCGCGGTCGCCGGGTTGCTGACTGCCCTGCTGGAGGACCTGAACACAACGATCCTGATGCATGAGCGCGGCACCGCCGAGTGGGACGAGGCCTTGCGCCTTCTCGTGGATGCCGCCCGCAACGCCCGCCAGACACTCAACCAGACCGGTCTGCCCGATCTGGCGTGGGTGGCGGCGGAGGTCGCGGCCGGTGCCGCGACCCAGCTCGACGACCCGATCGTCAAGGCCGCCGTCGCCTGGGACCGGTGCGGCGCCCTGCTCCACCAGGGCTCGTCCCGGGAGACGCAGGTGGTCGCGGACGCCGCCCTGCGCGATCTGGAGCCGATCTCGGCGACGGGGGACACCGACGCCCTCGTGCTGGAAGGCGCGCTGGTGCTGCGTCAGGTCGTCGCCTGCGCCCGCGCCGGCGACGCGGAGGGCGCCTGGAGCCAGGCGACCCGCGCGGTGGAGGTTTCCGAGCGCCTCCCGGATGGCCATCACGATCTCCGGTGGCAGACCGTTTTCTCCCGGGCGAACGTCCTGGTGCACACGACCGAAGCAGGCGTCGAAGCCAATGCCCCCAATACCGGCCTGTCGTTCGTCGGCGACGTCGACGTGAGCGCGATGCCGAGTCGGGAGCGCATCACGCACTACCGGATCGATGAGGCGCGCGCCATGCACCGGATGAACCGCTCGGGCGAGGCGGTGGTGATCCTGAGGGCGGCGGCGCAGCGCGCCCCGCACTACGTCCACGCGCACCCCATGGCCCGGGAGCTGGTCGGCGACCTCGTCCGCCGGGGCGTTCCGTCGCAGGCCGCGGCCCTGTCGGGGCTGGTGCGCGGGATGGAGCTGGTGTCCTGACATCAGGGCGCATATGCCAGTTGGGCAGCCCACAGGATTCCTGTGGGTCGCCCTTCGCATGGGGCGGGAGGCTCGTGTGGTGACCACTACCTACGATGCCCCGGCGGGCCCAGGGGGCGACGGCGACATGGACGACCTCCTGGTCAGTCTGCACGGTCGCGACACCATCGAGTGCGTGAGCACCTACCAGCGGCTCGGCTGGCCCGTCGCGCTCGGCTACCGCCACCGCCCGGGCGCCGGCTGCACTTGCCTGGACATCCCCGCGGCACCGCCCTGCACCACCCCGGGCGCCCACCCCACAGGCGACGCAACCCCGTTGAAGGGCCGCGCTGCGGCCCGCGCGTTCGCAGCGGCCCCCGGAGCGGGGGTAATCGTGTGCTGCACCGGCTTCGACGCCGTGATCCTCGCTCACGCCATCGGCATGAGCGCCATGCTGCGCCTGGACGGGGCCGGGCTGCACGTCCCGTGCCTGACCGCCGCACACGACACCGCGACGCTCCTCGTCCAGGAAGGCACCGGCGCCCTGCTCGCCGAGCACCCCGGGGTGCAGGTGCGCGCGGGCCGCGAGGCGTGGGTGGCCATGCCCCCGTCATACGGCGTGCGGTGGGACACCGCACCGCTCCTCGCACCGCTCCTCCCGGCCGCAGCGGTGCGCCCGCACATCGAGCAGGTCCTCAAGCTCGCCTCGCCTGCCCGCGTCCAGGGCTGACCCGGGGCCGGGCGGACACAACCGGAGTGGATCACCCCCTGGCTGCGGGCCCGCCCTCGCCCGAATCCGAAGCCGCGGTTCGACCGAGCGGAGATTGCCGGCGTCTAGCAGCGCGAGGAAGCGTCGGGCCGCTGCGGGGCACGCTGGTCACGGACATGCAGGTGCTGATGCGGCGGTGCGCGACGGGTGGGCACCGGTGACCCCCCCCGCTACCCGGTCAGGGCCCGGGCGGTGGACGGTGACCGCGGGGCGGTGGGGGAGGTGGTCCAGTTGTACCCCTCGCCCCGGGTGCTGCGGCTCGCGGACCGCACGGGCCGGGAGTGGATCGCGCGCACAGAGATGTGCACCCCGGCGAGGAGAACCGCGCCGACGCCACCCGTGGTGCAGTGCCCCCCGGGCATGATCGGGCTGGATTGCCTGCCTCATGAGCTGCGGGTGGGCGATCACGTGCAGGTAGGCGGTCAGCTCGTGCCGATCGCTGATCTGCGGTGGCGCCACGGGGGTACCCGCACGGTGATCTGCGCCGACGGTTCGGTGTGCGTCGCGGACCGCGCGACGCGGGTTCTCCGGAAGATCGCGCCCCGCTGACCTCGACCGCGAAGGGCCCCACGTCGGACGACGCGGGGGCCCTTCGTTGTGGGCGCCTCGTAAGTGTTGGCTCGTCGGAGCGCCGAGGGCGGCCGCGACCAGATCATGAGCGACTACCGGCATCGCCTTGAGCGTGCCGAGCAGCGGGCAGAGTACGCCGCCGCGCCACGTGATCAGGTCCTCGCGCGCGAGATCGAGATCATCGTCAAGCCCTATCCGGCAAAGGAACTCCCGGACGTCGGCCTGACCGCAGGCGCGGCCGAGGGCTATGCCGTCGCAGTCGACGCGGTGCCGGCCCCGCGAGTCCGGGCGGGAGACGACGACGCGCGCCGCAGGGAAGGGCTCAAGGTCAGCCTGGCAGGCGCAGAACAGAAACTCGGCCAACTGGATGCTCAGCTCTCGCAAGATGGGAAGGCAATCCAACTGGGAATGCCATCGTTCGGCCAGATTGCAGGCCGAGCAACCTAGGGCGCCCCTCAGTTATATCGGGAGATTGGCACACCTTTTCGTGCCGTGATTTCTGCTGCCAATTTTTTCAGATCTTCCTTGCTCGTGTCATAGATCTCCGTGAGAGCGGCATCAAGAATCGCAACCCCGTCAAGGATGTCGGTAATCTTCAGGGCGTCTTCATGGCTACCCACATTTCCAACCCATTTGACGGCAAGGATCATTTTGGATGCATCAGAGTAGGCAGGCTTGGCGGTCGCAAGTCTTTCGATTCTCTGGTGAAGTTTGTAATCGAAAGCCCCCTTCCTCCCGAAGCCCTTCCTGACGATGCCCTGGTCATCCATCAGCGCTTCCACGGCGGATCGAAGACGATTGGCTGCAGAGCTCGGGTCGGCCCAGAGCACGGCTGACGCTGCAGAAACTCGACCCAGGACTTCCTGGGGAACTCCTTGATGGATCTGCAGGAGCGGAAGCGCGGGATAGAAGAACTTGGGATTGAATTCGACCTCCCAGCTGTTCCCGTCCCACATGCCGTCCTCGTCGTGGTCGGCGACGACTCTCATTTCGCCCACGACCCGCACTGCGTCGCAGGAGGTCTTCCCGCAGCGAAGTATGCCGTGGAATCCACCATGCTCCCAGTCGGGCTCCCAGTCATCCCAACTCTCCGACCGCCACCGCTTACTCGTCTCGGATTCCTCGCGGGCGAAGGTATCGCCATCGGGAGTCAAGTTTCCGCGCCAGCAAGTAGGGCAGGGGATGCTCGGCCATTCCCCAATCTCCTCAGGCAATCCGCGGGCGATCGCTCGGAGATCCGCGATGATAAGATTTGACATGGCTGGAAGTCTGTCAGATTCGCTACGAGCCCGACGAGCGGTTTCTCAACTTAGTTCCGAGAATGTGTTCGACCCGACGGACGGCCCTAGACCCGACCTGGGACGATGCGCCTGGCCGCGCCTACGTTGGGGTCGCGATCCGTGACCCGCATCGCTGGCCGCGAGACGGCGGCGGCATCCTGCAGGATCCGGAGAGGGGGCTTCCCGCCCCTGAAGGGCCTACCTGAAGGCGCCCTGGATCCGGCAGTGATGGCCGGAGGACTCCCCACGCCGGTTCTTGGCTCACATGGCGACCGAAGCCGCTCGCGCGTGCTGGGGGTCAAACCACCGCCCTGCAGTACCTCACACCTCCGGCATACCGCGACGATGACCGTTCGTCAGCCCCTACGACAAGACGACTTCAAGGCCAGTGACCGTTCGTCGTGGCAGAGGCCTCGCTACGCGACTGGGTCCGAATGCGTCGGCCGCTATCGTGAGAACTCACCGACACAACGGGGGGGGGCACAGCGGTGGGGATCGTCGGGGACAGCCTGGACCGGGCCGCTGCAGCTCAGGGAACCCGCCCCATCCCCAAGTCCGCCGGAGCCCAGATCCGCTACCTCGTCAAGCAGCACAAAGGCTCGACCAAGGCCGTCGCCGCGCTCCTGAACATTGCGCAGCGGACTGTCGAGCGGTACGTGAAGGACCAGATCAAAACCCCGCGACCCGAACTCGCCGAACGCCTGGCCGCCGAGGTGACCCGCCGCTGGCAGCCCCTGGTCAAGAAGCGCGCCCGCGAACAGGCGGCCAAGCGCACCGGCCTCGTCATCGAGACCCGCGCCCGGTTCGGTTTCACCGCGGCTCCGGGCACGACTGACGACGGGCGGATGCGGCGGATCACCCAGCACGTCCCGCCCGAGTACGCGGGGCGCCTGCTCGCCGCCCAGGAAGCGGGAGCATCGGAGGCCGTGCTCCAGCGGATCGCGGCCGAAGCGCTGCAGGAGGCGTATTTCAAGGACAGCGGCCGCCGCGCGGGCGACCTCGTTGTCGAGTTCACCGACATCGACTACCTCGACGTCGGCTACTGATCCCCGCGCCGGGGTCCCAGGTGCTGCTCATCTCGCCTCACGCGTCACACCCGCCTCAACTTCGTGAAGCAGCGCCTTCCTTCGCGCGCGCTTCTTCTCTCAACGGCGTACAGGGGGGGCGGCCGGGACTGCCCGAGGTGTTGTGCGCAGGGTAGATGGGCTCTGGCCCACATTCGATGAAGCGGTGACGATGAGTGTTCGGGTCGGGCGACGGACGAATGCCGGTGGCCGACGGCAGGAAGTGTCAGTGGTCGGCGACATTAGGTGTGTCAGTAGGGATTGACGTCGTCGGTGTCGATGCCGCGGAGGCTGTACCGGAGGTCATCAGCCAGGACGGTGTCACCGTTGGTGGTGACGGTAAGGAGTCCAGCGTCGATGAGTCCGGCGACGGCGTGAGCCCACGGGCCGTCCTGGTCGGCGGGCACGGAGATGTCGTGCCGGGCCTGGTAGAGGACGGTGGCATCGAGGTCGCTCAGGACGTCGGGCTGGAGGGCCGGCGGTGTGTGCGGTTGGGGTTCCGCCAGGTCGCGGCGTGTGGATCGCATTCATCTGATCGTCGGTGAGGACGTCCAGCCGTGGGTGAGGGTGAAGTGGGCGGGGCGACTCGGCGCAGGGCGTACGGGCCGCCGAGGCCGGGGTCGGCCCACGGCGGCCGCCCGCCGACCGCGACATGCGCGCAGTCGCCCAAGCATCTCGGCGTCGGCCGCTCCACCCTCTACCGCACGCTGGCCGCGTACGACGAACGAAGCCGCCGTCAAGATGCACGCCGACTGACGGACTTCTGCTAACGCACTGTGAAGTTCTCAGGAGCTTCGAGATAGCCGTCCGAGGAGATCGGGACGTCGATGGTCTGGGTGATCGGGCTCCCGATCGGGTAGTCGCCTGGAACAAACGAGAGGAAGCCGTCTGTTTGGCGGAAATCTTCTTCGTCTGTAGGGCTAATGCGAACCAGGCGGAACTCTGCGGCACGCACCATGGAGAAGGCGCGAGCGAGTTCCACGAGTGCGGTGGATGAACTTCCCTGGGTTTGCTCCGCAACGCGCTGAGCTTCGGAGCCGATCGCCCCCAGCAACTTATCGCGGGCGTCAGCGGCGGCAGGCGTCAGCGGCAAGGTGATCTGCAGCTGAACCCGCCTCGCTCCTGCGTCGGGCGAAACCTTGGCGGACTCTGCTTCATTGCTGGTCACAAGCACTCCTTGGAACTCGGCGACAGCATCCCCACCACGCTAGGGCCCTGAGATATCCACCAAGGGCTGGATTGATCAACTGGTATCGAACCAGCCAGTGCCTGGCTGAGGGGCAGCGTTCCCAGAGCGCTCGCCACTGACAAAACCCGTGTCGCCGGGCACTGATAAACCTGCATCGCCCGACAGGTCGCGTGTAGTCACCGGTGGTGGAGTACCCGGATGCGGAGTAGGTCAAGGTTGGCGCGGCCGAACATCTGCCTCTTGAGGAATTTGATCTTGTTGACGGTGCCTTCGACGGGTCCGCTGCTGTGGGGCAACGTGAGTCCGGCGGTGACCGCGGCGAGGTCGCGGCGTAGGCCGCTCGCGAAGTTGGCCAGGTGCGGAAGGGAATCAGTGGCGGTCACGGTGGCGATCCACTCGTCGAGCAGGTGTCCCTCGCGGTTGGTCATCATGGTGGCGAAGCCACGGACGAAGCCGGCTGCAATGTCGAGTTCGGGGCAGCGGACAAGAACCTCCTTCAACCGGATTCGGGCGTTGGCGTCCAAGCGGTCGGGGTGCGACATCATCCAGCCAGTAATGCGCCGAGGTGATGGTGGCAGGGACGGTGGAACGGCTGCTGTGGTGTGCCCTCGAAGCGGCCGTAGATAGCCCTGAACAGTGCGTATGCTGCCAGTCCAACCCCGGGCCGCGAGTTCCTGGTGAAGTTGAACAGCGTTGGTGCAGCCCTCGTTCCAACGGTCGATCAGGTAGGGCTTGAACCTGTCGAGCTTGCCGGCTCGGTGGAGGACAGGGGCAAGCAGTTCGTCCGCGCTGGCGGCGTTGGCGAACCTTTGAACGGTGCGGAAGGCCAGGCCCAGGTCGCGGGAGATCGAGTTCAACGACGCACCGCGAGCCCTCAGCTGCTGTATTCGGGTGTAGCGGGTGCGTGTCCGTTCCACGAAGGACCGCTCGTTGCCGCCGGAATCGAGCGTCTTGGGGCGCTCGGCGGGAGGCTCCGTATCCCCTTGGAATGGAGGATCCTGGTCGGCTTCCGTGGTCTCGTCCAAGCGCGCACGATGGGCGCGGACGGTCTTCTCCAGGGCGTCACCGAGATTGCTCCACAGATGCCAGCGATCCGCGCACTGGATCGCATCCGGCGCTCCTTCGCGGGCGCCGTCGGCGTAGCCGCCGGAACGGTCGCGGCAAATGACCTCGATGCCGGGATGCGCCTTGAGCCACAGCGCGAGGTGAGCAGAGGTCCGTCCGTCGAGTATGTCGACGGGCCGGCGGCTCTCCAGATCGATCAGGACCGTGGCGTAGGAGTTCCCACGGCGTTTGGCAAAGTCGTCGACGCCGAGCAGACGGATCTCGCCGACTTCGGGATCGGGTAACGACCGGAGCATCCGCAGCAATGACGAGCGCCCAGTAGCGACACCGGCCACCGAGGTGAGTCGTGCCCCGGCCCGCCCGGCCAGAGCGATGGCCACGCTGGTCAGTAACTCGCGCAACGCTGTCGTCCGGCGGGCGTACCGGGTCGTCAACCCGGCTACCTGCTCGGCGAAGATCCGCTGTGAGCATGCCGTTTCCCGGCAGAAGAACCGACGGACCACAAGACTGATCGAGACTGGCCGTCCGCCCGCGGCCAAGCCGTCCAGGACGCGGCGGTATCGGCTGTGGACCCGGGCGGAGACCGCCCCGCACGAGGGACAACCCGCCTCTTTGCCAGTGGTCCGCGCGGTCACCATGACGGCGTCGCCCAAGTCGTCGACGTTCTGAATGAGTACGTCCTGCAGATCCGGGACGAACACACGAGCACAGCAGACATCGTTGCCCGCAGGCGGAGCATGCAGCACGAAGAACCCCGAGGCTGTTCTGTGACGATCAAAGATCCGGTCGACCCAGATCGTCACGGAGCGGCGGGGCTCACACCCGGCTGGTTACGCAATCGCGACCATCCGGCTCCTACCTGCTTCCGGCCCCAAGGCAGCTGAAACGCACGATCAGTTACCGCTTCATCGAATGTGGGCCAGAGCCGGTAGATGTCAGTGTGGCGCAGGGTTCTGTCAGCGCACCGGTGGCGAGAGGGGCCGCCGGACGGCGAGGGGCCGGCCGGATGCAGTGTGGTGGGGCGTGTTCAGCATCCCGAGGTGCGGGTCAGCTGACTGGTGTCGGTGACGTCGTGCTCCTGGTCGTCGTCGCTCCGGTCGTCCTGTTCGCTGCGGGCGCCGAATGCCGTGTCGGACCTGCCCTGTCGAGAACCGACAAGCCGTCGGATTTTGGCCATCGCAGTCGCGTCGAGCGACAGGTGCATCACTTTGTGTCAGGTTGCCGGGCATGGAGACCACCGCTACGTTCTGCGCGCTTGTCCCGCCGTACATCCTCGACAAGCTGGCCCAGTCCGATGACCCCGCCGTACGCGAGCCTGCGAAGCGAACCCTCGAACGCGACGCCGTGCTGCGCACCCAGCCTGGGGAATCGTCGCTCCGCGCTGCCGGCACCCTTTCCGGCAGGCCGGACCGGACCATCTTCGACGCCCAGCACAAGGTCACGATGCCCGGTACGAAGGTGCATGCCGAGAGCGATCGGCCTTCCAAGGACAAGGCGGTCAACTACGCACACGCCGGGCTCGGGGCGGCCTACGAGTTCTACCTCAAGGTGTACGGCCGGGAGTCGATCGACGGCGGCGGGCTGCCGCTCGAGGCCACAGTCCACTACGGCGACCAGTACGGCAACGCGTTCTGGAACGGCCAGCAGGTGGTCCTCGGTGACGGGATGGGGGACATCTTCGCCGACTTCACCGTCCCGGTGGACGTCATCGGTCACGCACTGACGCACGGCGTCATGCAGCACTCCTCCGACCTGGAGTACTCGGGGCAGTCCGGCGCGCTCCGGGAGTCGATCTCGGACGTCTTCGGCTCGCTGATCAAGCAGTACGCGCTCGGCCAGACCGCGGACCAGGCTGACTGGCTCATCGGCGCCGGACTGCTCGGCCCGGCCGTCCGCGGCTCCGCGCTGCGCTCCCTCAAGGCCCCGGGCACGGCCTACGACGACCCCCGGATCGGCAAGGACCCCCAGCCGGCCACCAGGGACAACTACGTCCGGACCAGCCGCGACAACGGCGGCGTCCACATCAACTCCGGCATCCCCAACCATGCCTTCTATCAGCTGGCCACCACCCTCGGCGGCCACGCGTGGGAGCGGGCCGGAGAGATCTGGTACGCCACCCTGACCGGCGGCGAGCTTGCCTCTGACGCCGACTTCGCGGAATTCGCCCGGTTGACCTGCGCGACCACCCGAAGGCTGTACGACGAGGGCGATGAGATCCAGGCGCTCCTCAAGGCGTGGTCGACGGTCGGCGTCCCCGCCACGTAGAGAGGGAAACGACGGGGCCGGAGGAGGCGTGGGCGGCGCCGACCAGCACCGCGGGATCGGCGGGGCGTACATCCTGCGCTGGGAGCCACCCGACCACTACCGCGCCGAACCCCGCCTCGACCTGCTGACCGCCCGCCAGCTCGTCGGCAACAGCCGGTACCCCGTGGCCGGAACGGGGCGGCCGACCGCCGAACCGGAGTCGGGAGCAGCGGGGCCCGGTGTCTGGTCGTCGCTGACTGTTGGGGTTGCGGCCTTGGATCAGCGCGTGCGGGCGGTTGCTTTGAGTCGCAGGCCGCGGGGGATCAGGGTGGCGACGAGTTTGGGGCGGACGCGGTCGGTGCCGGGGGGCGGGGTCAGGCGCCAGTGGCTGGCGATGGTGGCCAGGGCGAGCGTGGCTTCGATGAGTCCGAACTGCTCGCCGATGCATTTGCGTGGCCCGGTGCCGAAGGGGATGAAGCCGTGGCGTGGCGGCTGGGCGCGCTCGGGTGTCCAGCGGTCGGCGTCGAAGTGACCGGGGAGGGGGTGGAGGTCGGGGCGCTGGTGGATGAGGTAGGGGCTGTAGACCACGGTGGTGCCCGCGCTGACGGGGTGTCCGCTGATCGCGGTGTCGGTGGTGACCTTGCGGGTGACGATCCAGGCCGGCGGGTAGCGGCGCAGCGTCTCGTCGACCACCTGGCGGGTCAGCTCCAGCTTGGCGAGGTCGGCGTGTTCGGGTCGGCGGCCGTCGAGGACGGTGTCGACTTCCTGGTGGAGGCGTTGTTCGAGGTCGGGGCTCGCGGTGAGGGTGTGCAGCGCCCATGAGAGCGTGCAGCCGACGGTTTCGGCTCCGCCCATCAGGAACGTCACGGCCTGGTCGGAGATCTCGGCGTCGGTCAGCCCGCGGCCATCGTCGTCGCGTGCGGCCAGCAGCATCGACAGCAGGTCGCCGTGGTCGCTGCCGGTGGTGGTGGCGCGGCGTTGGGCGAGGGTGTCGTCGATGGTGCGGCGCAGGCGGGTGCAGGCCTGGAAGTAGCGGCGGGTGCCGGGGGTGGGCAGGCGGTCCAGGAGTGGTGGTGTCAGCATTCTGCGGAAGATGCCGGCCATGATGGTGGCCAGGTCCTGGGCGATCTGGGTGCGTGCGGTGGGGGTGAGGGCGTCGGAGAACAGGGCCGCGGCCACGTTGCGGGCTGCCAGGGCGGTGGTCTCGGCCATCACGTCGAGGATCTGGCCCTCGCGCCACGCGGAGACCTGGGTGGCGGTCTGGGTGGCGATGATCTCGGTGTAGCCGGGCATGCGGTCGGGGTGGAAGGCCGGTTGCACGAGTCGGCGCTGTCGGCGGTGGCGGCTGTGGGGGCAGGTGCCGAGGCCGTCGCCGAGGGATTCGCGGTAGCGGTCGAACATCTGCCCGCCCTTGTCGAAGATCCGGTCGTTGCGCAGTACTTCGTGCATCAGGTGCGGGTCGCACAGGACGACGACGCTGGTCGGGCCGACCCGGACCTGCAGCACGTCACCCTGCTTCGGCAGCGACGCCAGGAATCCCAGCGGATCGCGGATCAGGGGCGGGAGGTGGCCCACCAGTGGTCGTGCTCCCGCGGCGGTGGGGATCGGGTTGCCTGCCGTCGTCATGACCGCTCCTGGTGATCGTCGGGGTTGAGGGGCCGGGCGCCGCCGGCGTGGGTGGCCAGGTGTCCGCCGCCCTCGATGGTGTCCGGACAGGGAGCCGAAGTGTGCCCCAGGTTGCGGACGTCCACGACGTGCATGCCCGCCGCGCGTGCCGCGGCGACCCCCTCGTCGGTGTTCTCGTAGACCAGGCACCGCTCGGCGGGCACGTCCAAGCTGCGGGCGGCGGCCTGGAAGGCGTCGGGGGCCGGCTTGAGGCGGGTGACGTCCTCGCGGGCGACGACGACGGTGACCAGGCCGGAGAGGTGGGCGGCGGCGAGTCCGGCACGCACGATGGCACCGTCGTTGGCCGAGGCGACCGCGACGGGCCCCCTGCGCGCGGCGGCGCGGGCCAGGGCCACCATCCGCGGGATCGGGACCGCCCGGTGGGCGTTGGCCAGCCAGTGGGCACGGGCCGAGCGCACCACGTCGGCGTCGGTGCACTCCAGCCGGGCCTCCAGGTCGGTGCGCAGCCGCCGGCGCAGCGCGGTCAGGTCCGCGAGCGGCGCGGTCCGCATCCAGGCCAGGGGGACGTCGGGGAGTCCGTGCTCGCTGAGCGCGGCGTGCACGGCGGCGACGTTGAGATCGCCGGTGTCGACCAGCGTGCCGTCGAAGTCGAAGATCCGAGCGGCGTAGCGCATCGGGTGTCACCTTCCGAAGTGGGCCAGGCCGCGCAGGACGTAGGCCGGGGCGAGGACGGGGACGTCGACGGGGATGGGGCGGGGCGCGGCGGTGTCGGCGGGGGCGTCGAACCCGCCATCGGGGCGCTGGTGCGCGGCCAGGTAGGCGAGCGCCGACGGCACCGGGCGCGTGCGGTCCAGCAGCGCGAGGGCGGCCAGGGCGTAGCCGGTGCTGACGGGGTCGCTGGCGCTACCGGCGCGGTGCCCCCAGCCGCCGTCGCGGTTGTGGGCACGCTCCAGGTGGCCGGCCGCCCGGTCGAGGGTGAGGTCGATGGCGTCGGCCACGGACGGGGGCAGCGGGACCCGGTCGCGTGCGGTGCGCAGGCCGTGCACGGCACGGAAGATCGCGTTGCCCTCCGCCAGGCTCCACCCGCGTTCGAAGGCACCGTCCGGCTTCTGAGCCGCGGTGAGCCACCGGGCGCCGGCCACGATCCGATCGGCGTTCTCCCCGGGGCACTGGGCGAGGACGGCCAGGGCGCCGCCGGTCATGGCCGGCTCGGATGGGGCGCCCCGGCGGTAGGTGGGCCACCCGCCGTCGGTGTTCTGCAAACCCCGCACGTAGGAGTGCCCGGCCGCCAGCTGCGGTGCGCGGCGGGCCGGATCGTGCTCGTCGAGGAAGACCATCGCGGTGTAGGTGGTGTCCATGTCGGTCTGGGTCGCCTGCGGCGTGTAGGACCAGCCGCCGTCAGCGGCCTGACGCTCCGCCAGCCACGTCGCGGTGCGGGCCAGCGCTTCCCGTCCGGTGCCCGCCTCGGTCAGCGCGGTGGCCACGATCGAGGTCACCCAGGTGTCGAAGGACTCGGCCACGCTGAATCCGCCGTCGGCGCTCTGGGTCGCCACCAGCAGGTCCACCCCGTGCCGCACGGCCGCACGGTGGGCCGGGTAGGGCTGCAGCGCGTGCAGGAACAGCAGGTGGGGCAGGTGATTACCCTCGAAAATCCGTGGCCGACGCACCAGTTCGGCCAGTGCGTCGAGCCGGGCGCTGTCCGCCGCGGTGCCGTCGGTTTGGGCGAGGACGACCTGACAGGCCGCCAGTTCAGCCCGCTTCCAGGTGTGCAGGTCTGCGGTGGCGGGCACGGCGGGTGGCGGGGTGTTGGCCTCGCGCACACCGGCGGCGTGCAGGACCGCCCGCATGAGCAGACGCTTGTGGCCGGCGGTGTGGTGATCGAACCCTGCCAGCGGGTCCTGGCCGCCGGGGACACCGAGCAGCGCCCGGTCGACCGGGGTGAGATCCTTGCGGGTGCCGGAGGCGCGCAGGTAGGAGCGGACGGCGGCCAGGGCGGTGGGATGCCTGGTGTCCTCCTCCAGCAGCCGCCACGTCAGGACGGACTCCAGGACACGGCTGCCGCAGGCCGACCGGGCCCGACCCTGGTGATCGATCCGCGCGTACAGGTGATCGCGAAGCCGCTCGGTCAGCGACCGGGCCATCGTGATGGCCGGGGCGACGGTCATCGCCGCCGCCACGAGCGGCGTCCACCGCGAGGTTCCATGCGACGGACGACCGCATCGGATCCGGGGTTCGGTCCCAGCAGCACCTGGACCCGGCCCACGTACGATGGCGAGACCGGGCCGACCCGCCCGCCCGACGCTCCCCCGGCCTTGCGGCATGCTGCCTTCCTCATGCCGTACATCCTGCTGACCTGCGCCCTCGCCCTGGACGGGAACAGCAGAAATCACCCGGTTCTCCCCCCGGCCCGGTACCCGACCGTGGTATAAGCACGCTGCACGTCCCGGATCGTTGCCGGCGGCTCGCGGGCACGGTGCCCGCAGAACGGGCGCAGCACTCCAGGGACCTGGTGGCGCGCCGGGCTCGCAGCGGAGGCGCTTCCAGGGGATCACCGCGCCCCGGGTCCCGCACCCTGGAGGCGCCATCGGCGACGGCACGCCAAGGCCGCAGGGGCGCGCGTGCGGCGGATGCCCCCCCGCCCGACCGGGGTGGTGGGGGCCGTTCGCCGTGCCGACGTGCAGGGCCGGATATCGGCTGGTCCAATTTCGGGCATGGCAACCAAACTCGGACTGATCAACATCATCGCGGCCGACGTCCCCAAGACGCTGGCGTTCTACCGCCGCCTCGGACTGGACATCCCCGAAGCGGCCGACGCCCAGGACCACGTCGAAGTCCCGATCGCCCCCGGCGTGGTCATCGCCTTCGACACCGAAGGCGTCTACCAGGGATTCGACGCCGACTGGCGCAGCCCGGCCCCCCGCACCCACGAACGGCAGAGCCTGGTCTTCTACAGCGACACCCCCGCCGAAGTCGACGACCTCTACAACGCCCTCCTGGAAGTCGGAGGCACACCCCGACGCCCCCTCCAGGACGCCCCTTGGGGCGAACGCTACGGATCCCTCTTCGACCCCAACGGCCTCGAAGTCACCCTCGTCGCCACCCTCCCCACCACCACCTGAACCCCCCCCCATCAACAGGGCAGGACCTCAGGACCCAACGTGTCCGACGCGGGGTCCTGCCTTGACCACGCTGGACGGGAAACCGGAGTACCCGCGGGCCCCTTCACCAACGAGGCGCTTTACGACCTCCGCGTCGTCGCGAACCCTGTCCGGCGGCAGGAAAGCGTCAGCGGTCAGTCGGTGGCTCCTCAGGCCTCGTGGCGGTGGCTTCGTCGTACGCGGACAGCGTCCGGTACAGGGTGGAGCGCCCGACACCGAGGTGTCGGGCGATCGCGGTGACCGGTTCGCCTGTGTCGCGGCAGCGCAGTGCGACGGCGAGCATGTCGCCGTCGACGGCTGGCGGGCGCCCTCCGTGGTTGACGACGCCACCGTCATCGCGATGCTGCGCTGTACCTGGTGATGGACCCGGTCCGTCATACGGGTCGTGGGCGCTGGACGACGAGGTCCCGATCCCGAAGCGAGATCGCGTGAGCGCAGGCGCGCCACAGGCGACGGCCAACCTCCGCGCGTCGAAGTACCCCTTCAGGGAGGCGGATTTCGCAGATTCGCCACAGCCGCCGCTCAAGGTGCGAGACCGTCTGTCCAGGAGCGGGAATCTCCACTCACGGTGTGGTTCGGGAGGTGCTGGTGGACAACGACGAGAGGTGGAGAGTACGGGAAGTCCCACGAGGGCCGGGTCGGGACGCTGCTGGACGACGGAAGCATCCCCAAGCCGGTGTACATCGACTCCAGCTCCGGCGGCTACGGTTGGGAGGTCAGCCACTGGTCCGTCTACGACGGCGGAGCCTTCCCGAAGCGTCCTCGGGCGCATGCTCTGCAGGGGGAGTGCTCGTGCGGCTGGCGGGGCGAGCCCCGCGCCGTGGACTGGACGACGGCCGGCGATCTCCCGTTGGGCGAATACGGCGCGGAGAGGGCAGGGGAGTGCCAGGACGACTGGGACCGGCACCTCGCAGCGGTCGCGGCCACCACCGTCCCCCTTCCCACCGACCTGGACACACTCCTCCAGGACGTCGCCGCGACGATCGAACGACTCGGCCGGGACACACCGACCGCCGCCCTCAAAGCCGCCCGCTCCCTGGAACTGATCGCCGCGCGCGCCGCGCACGGGGCCGCCCATGACGCTCGTGGGGAGGACCCGGAGAAGGTGGCCGCCGCCCTGGGGCTGAACGTGGGCGACTCCCGCGCGCTGTTGGCCCGCTACGGGGGCTGGAGCCACTACGGCTGATCACCCCTGCCCGCGGGCGCGGGTGATCAGCCGTCCGTGAGCGTGGCGCAGGCCAGAGCGGCGGTTCTCGCCTGCGTTGAGGTTGCGATCAGGGACGAGTTCGTAGACGACGGTCGCGTTGGGGCGCTCCTTGGCGATCCCGAGGCGCGCTTGTGCCTCGCAGCCGGCCGGACTGCCAACGGTGCGGGGCATAGATGCTGACTGGGGCGGCTCCTGTACCCGGATGACGGGGCCGCTACCAAGCATCAGGCCCGGCGCCTGAGCGAAGGGAACCGGGATGACGGGGGTGCGCGCGGGGGCGTGGCTGCGCGGGAGCGGCGTCGTTGGGCCGGTCATGGACGACGAGGGGGTGTGGGGTGTTCGGGGACCCGGTGGGGGAGGGGTTCGGGGAGCCGGTGACCTACTGGGCGTGGGCGGTGACGTACGACGGCGGGTGGTGCGCGAGCGGCACCTGGCAGGTGCGGGGTCTCGCGCGGCTCCGTCTGGAGGAGGAGTTGCTGCCCCGTGTCCTTGGGGATCTGGGCCGCTTCGATCCGGGCCTGCGGGGCCTTGCGCATCGGGGGTGGTCGGCGACGGAGCTGAGCGCGCGGGGGTTCCGGGCGCGGCAGGCGCGGGAGCTGCGCCGGATGGTCGACGCGCCGCCGCCCGGCCCGGTGGTCCCGCCGGCGGCGGTGGTCGGGCTGCTCGTGGGGGTGTGTCTGCTGGTGCTGGCCGCGGTCGCTCCGCCGGGCTCGGCTCTGGGCTGGCTGCTGTCCTCGGTGGGGGTCCTATGCTGGATCGTCGCCGCGGTGGCGTGGGTGTTCGGCGTGTGGCGCCGACGGCAGTGAGACGGGCGACGGCCGAGAGAGCGCGTGGAGGAAGGAAGCGCGTGTGGGCACCGGGGGGTGGGGTGATAGCTGGTCAACCCCCTTGTTGGTCTGGGGACCGCTGTGCGGTCCCTTCTGCGTTGCGGGGACCGTTGTCCCTGGCTGACAGGGCCTGGATGGCCGGGGCGGGGCTGGCCGGTATGGGCCGGCCACGGACAGCGCGATCCTCTCGGCCGGAGGCCTCTTGGCCACCCCCGACGCGGCCGCCCGCGTGCTCACCGGCACCGTCGTCGACCAGGACCTCGGCGCCCCTAGCCCCGGACCTGGCGCCGCACCGGCGAAGTCGTCTGGCATAACGGACGCACCGCGGAGCCCACGCGTTCGCCGCCGCCGCGCCTCGGCGGCAGCTGGGTCCTGGTCCACCGCCTCGGCGGCATCATGCGGTGCGGATGGGTGATGTGGGGGTGGTCGTGGTGGCGGCGCCCAGGTCGCTCGTGTGGGGGTCGCCACCATGGCGTGCGTACAGTCCGCGGAGTGTGAGGGTGTGGTGACGGTTCGTGAGCATGATGATCCGGTACAGGATCGCTGTAGTGGTGGGCGCGGCGGCGCTGTTGGTGGGAGGTCCCGCGTGGGCGCAGCCCCAGCCAGCGCCGCACGCGGCGGTCGCCGCACCCTCCCATTCGGACCTGGAGGCGGTACGGATCGACCCGGATGCCGCCCCTCCCGGCGGTGACACCTCGCTGCATGCGTTCACCGCCAACCTTGGTCCGGAGACGACCAACTCCCCGATGACCATCAGGATCGACCTGCCGCGCGGTACGAAGGCCAAGGAGCCCTTCTTCCCCGAGGACTGCGAGGTGTCCGGGAACGGCCGCCATGTGCGGTGCGAGTTCCCGGCGGGGCTCAGGTCGCAGCGCAGTGCCACCGCCGTCATCCCGATCGAGCTGGACCAGGATCTGGTACCGGGTGCGGTCCTCCAGGGCAGGTTCGCGGTGCACAGCCGGGATGACCGGAACGAGGCCAACAACCGGGTGGAGTTCGCCATCAGGGTCGACGAGGCGGAGCCCGGTCTCTGATCGGTGAAGCTCTAGCGTCTCAGGCTCCCCGCCGACCGCCTGGCCTTCGTGCCGGTGGTCGGCGGGGGTCATCGTGTGGGCGGCCGTCGGCCGCGTTGCTGGCCACGAGCTTCTCCCCGGGGCCGGCGCGGGTGTTGGTGGGTTGCGGGCTCTGTACGGGTGAGGCTGAATCGATTCCGCGCGTGGTGGTGGGTGACCTCGGATCGGGGTGGCCGCAAGGGTGGTGGTCGCACGTTGTAGTCCTTCCGAGGAGGTACCCCTATGCGTCTTCGTCGTGCTTCCGTGGCCGTTCTCGGCGCGTTCACGCTCCTGCTGGCTGTCCCGTCTTCGGCCTCCGCCGCCACGGGCTTGTTCGAGTACTCCTACGTCGGCCTGGACGGGCGGACCCACCACCGAACCCTGCTCGACCCGGACAGCGGCGAGTGCATCACCATCGCCGAGGCGGCCGACCCGAACTCCCAGCAGCCCGCGCACTCCCCGCACAACCGGACCACCGCGACGGCGACGGTCTTCACCGAACCGGACTGCTCGGGTGACTACTTCACGCTGCGCATCCTCACGGGCCGCGGTGGCGAGCGGCTGAAGTTCCGGTCGGTCGTCTTCAGCTGATCCGGCCGCACCCCCCCGGCTCCGATGCGCGCACGCAGGGCCGTAGCCGTCAGCCGGTGGCGGCCACCCGCGGTTACGGTCGTGCGCGCGGGAGGTACAGCAGGCCGGAACACACGACATGTACTGGAGCCCGTCGGCGCCGCGAACCAGCGTCTGCTCATAGCCCGCGCGCGGGGCCTGCGCCATGGCCGACGCGGTTGCCGTGCCGCCACGCTCCTCGATTGCTGAAGCGCGCCGATCAGTGGCGGGGCAAGTACGGCGAAGCCGGTTCGGCTGGGCCGCCGCCGGGCCTTGGCGACCCTGCTGGATCGGCAGATGCTCCTGCAGGGCGAACGGGCGGAGGTCGACTCCAGCCGGGCATAGGGCGGCGAGGCCGCGTTGGAACGCTTGCTGTGCCATGCCCGACCCCCTCGGTCTGCGGTCCGGCGCGGGCGCGGGAAAGGGGTATCTGGTCGGGCTTCACGCCGAGCTCAGCCAGCCGCTCCTGCTGCTCGGCCGATAGCCGAGTCGCCCGCGTCGCGGCGCTTGGGCCCGACTTGCGCACCGTACGCGCCGCCGCGCCCGCCCCTCGGCTTCACCACGCTGGGCTGCTCCCGGCGAGTGAGCGGCGCCGACAGGCTGTCCTCGAGCACGACCACCACGGCGGAAGCGGGCGGCCGACTGGCAGGCAGCGGCGTCAGCGGCAGCGCCTCACCCGCCTCTCGTGCAGTGGCGCGGGCTGGGCTGCTGCGGGCTCCCCCGACCGGCCGCCCCGGTGCCGGGGGCTTGTGCTGGAGACTGGGCGGATGGCGTAGGCAGTCGGCGCGTCCGGTCCATCCCTGGGCTGGTGGCGGGCTGCGCCGCTTCATCCCGGGTAGACGGGGTCGGGGTGCCGCACTCGCGCTGCCTGGCAGGCCAACGCAAGGAGGACCCGGTGGACGCGATCGTTCTGCTCAAGGAAGACCATAAGACGGTCGAGAAGCTGTTCAAGCAGTTTGAGAAGGCCGGCGACGACGCGCACGGGGAGAAGCGGAAGATCGCTGACAAGGTGATCGACGAGCTGACCACGCACACCTGGATCGAGGAGAAGATCTTCTACCCGGCTGCTCGCGAGGCCGCTCCCGCGACCAAGGACCACGTGCTGGAGAGCGTCGAGGAGCACCATGTCGTGCTGTGGATGCTCTCCGAGCTCAAGGGCCTGGACGCGGCCGACGAGCGCTTCGACGCCAAGATGACCGTCCTCATCGAGAACGTCCGTCATCACGTCGAGGAGGAGGAGAAGGAGTGGTTCCCCGAGGTCCGCAAGGCCATGGGCCGCAACCGTCTCACCGAACTCGGCGAAGAGATGGAGCAGGCGAAGAAGAAGGCCCCTGCCGAGCCTCTGGCCGTCCCGAGTGCCAAGAGCTGAGCCTTCAGGCTGTCGGCCGTCTGCAGGGGCAGCCGTCTGGGACGGGTGACATGCCAGGGCGGGGGTAGACGGGACGGGAGAGACGCACGACTCCGCGGAGGCGGACGCCACCTCGTTGTCGATCCGCCTCCGCGCCGCCGCCCAGCAAGGCGCCGCCCCGCCGTGGAACACGGCCGTCGGCCGCCGGTAGGGAAGATCATGAAAGCGGCAGTGTACGAAGGACCGCGAACGGTGAGGGTCAAGGACGTCCCGGACGCGAGGATCGAGCACCCCTGCGACATCCTGGTGAAGATCACCACCACCAACATCTGCGGCTCGGACCTCCACATGTACGAGGGGCGGACCTCCTTCGAAACGGGCCGAACTCTGGGGCATGAGAACCTCGGCCAGGTCGTCGAGGTCGGCAAGGCCGTGAGCAAGGTCCAGGTAGGCGACTGGGTGGTCCTGCCCTTCAACATCGCCTGCGGCTTCTGCAAGCAGTGCGAGCAGGGCCTGACGAACTACTGCCTGACCATGCAGCCCAAGGCGGACATGGCCGGCGCCGCGTACGGCTTCGCCGAGATGGGCCCCTACCAGGGCGGCCAAGCAGAGCTACTGCGCGTCCCGTACGGCGACTTCAACGCCCTGCGCCTGGGCGAGGACGCCGCCGAGCGGCAGCTGGACTACGTGATGCTGGCCGACATCTTCCCCACCGGCTACCACGCCACCGAAATGGCCGGGGTCAAGCCCGGTGACCAGACCATCGTCTACGGCGCCGGCCCGGTCGGCCTCATGGCCGCCTATTCGGCGATCCTCAAGGGCGCCGGCCGGGTCTGGGTCGCCGACCACCAGCCCGACCGGCTCCGTCTCGCCGAAGAGATCGGCGCCATCGCCATCAACACCGCGGACCAGGATCCCGCTGAGGTCGTCAAGGAAGCCACCCTCGGACTGGGCGCGGACAACGGCTGCGAATGCGTCGGCTACCAGGCCCACGACCCCCAAGGCCAGGAAGACGCCACCTTGACCATGAACGGCCTCATCGACACGGTCCGGTTCACCGGCGGTATCGGCGTGGTCGGGGTGTTCCTGCCCGAAGATCCCGGCGGCGCCGAAGCACAAGGCGAGCTCGAAGCCCAGGGCAAGATCCCGCTGGACTTCGGCATGCTCTGGTTCAAGGGCCAGCGCATCGGCACCGGCCAAGCCCCGGTGAAGCGCTACAACCGGGCCCTGCGCGACCTGATCGTCGGCGGCAAAGCCGCACCAGGCTTCCTCGTCTCCCATGAACTCGGCCTCGACGAGGCCCCTTCCGCCTATGAGCACTTCGACAACCGGGACGACGGCTGGACCAAGGTCGTCCTTCACCCCGATACCGCTGGCGACGGTGCGGAGGGCTCCTCCCACCACACCACGGCGGAACTGCGCCGCGAAGCCCGGGCGAAGGGCGTCGAGGGCCGCTCGCACATGAACAAGCGGCAACTGCAAGAGGCTCTTGGCCATTGACCAGCGGCAAGCACCGCGACACCTGCGTCGAGCAAGACCCCGGGGAACATCCTTCGCATGGAACAGGACAGGCGATGAGCAAGACAGCCCCAGGACAAGGAACGGCCACATCCAGTGATCCAGCGGCGGCTCTGCTGCTGCCGCACGAGGGCGCCCCCGCCGACGACCATGGCCGCCCGCCTGGGGCTCCTTCCCGGGTCGGCACGGGGTCGACGGCCCCGCCGAGCGACCCCGAGCGAGTGCGCGAAGCCAATCCGCCGGGAAGCCGCTCCCGCACAAGCGGTCCAGCGACGCTGCCGCGCCCGGCCGTGAACCCTGCCGGGCCAGACGAACCCCATGACCGCTACGAACTGGCCTTCCCGGGCGGTGAGGGCGGCGCGGACCTCGTAGAGGTCTCCCGCACCAGCAGGACCGGGCCGGGAGGCCACCCCGTCTACGAGGACGCAACGGGCATCGTCCAGGCGGAGATCAGCGACCAGGCAGAAGTCCGCATCCTGGCCACCAGCGGCGGCCAAGAAGCGGTCTCCGGCGTGGTCGCGCGCCCACTGGCCTGACGAGCCCCCGCAGAACGCACCGCTCGCGCACACCTGCCGTGAAACCCGCCGCAGAGGAGCCATCAGAGATGAGCCGGGCGTCGCCCTGGGCGGGGAAGGCATGTCCGTAGTCAGGGCTGTCGCCGCCGCCCTGGCCGAGCACCGGGCCTGGGACAGGTTCCCGCCCGCCCTCTGATCTCGGCGAGTACGCCGGGAAACGGGCCCACTGCCACCGTGGCGGCGCTGGGCCCGTTCCCGTACCGCGTGCCGGGCATGTCAGGGCCGGGCTGGCGCAAGGGCGGGGATGAGGGTGAACAGGTGGCGGGTGGCGGTGAGGTCGAACACGTGCTGCGCTTGCTCGGGGGCGCCGGCGAGATCGAGGGTCCATTCCTCCTCGATGGCGCGGGCGCGCAGCGCAAGCAGGACGTGGAGGGCGCAGGTCCCGATGAACGTGACGCGGGCGAGGTCGAGGACCAGGATCCGGTCGGGCAGTACGAGCATGTCCACGACGCGGAGCAGCTGGGGGCAGGTCTCGTAGTCGAGGTCGCCGCACACGCAGACGACGGCCCGCTCCGGCTGCTCGGTGACGCTGACAGCGAAGTCGTTGAGGCCCATGGCGCGGCCCGCGGCCCGCTGCTCTCTGGGATCCCATCACGCCTGCACCCGCCAGGGGTGCGGACGTCACGCGCGCGACCGGTGCCGCGCACAGCCGGGGAAGATCCGCGGGTAGCCACCGGATCGCGGCCACCAGGTAGACGAGGAACTCTCCCGGCCGGGCTGATCGATACGCTGCGCCTACCCCAGCCACAGGACCGCAAGCAGACGCGGGTACGGCGTGCAGAGCAAGCAGGCTCCGGCGCTCCGACCCCCAGACCTCGTTGTGCTGTGCCCCGTCAGGGCGGGCGTGGCTTAGGGGGTGAGGGTGAAGAGGTCTCGGGCGCCGGTGATGTCCAGGAGGCGCACAACCTGGTCAGGGGCACCCCGCAGCTCCAACGCAGCGTGGTCGGCTTCGATGCGGTTGCGGGGGGTGAGGAGGGTGTTGAGGCCGCTGGAGTCCATGAAGGTGACGGCCGACAAGTCCAGAATGAGGGTGCGTTCGTTCAGGGTGAGCGCGTCGGTGGCCGCGGTGACGTCCGGGACGGTGTCCATGTCCAGCGAGCCGGTGATGACCAGGACGGTCCGGGGTCTTTGGACGTGACGGTGTTGATGTTCGGGGTGGGGTTCATGGTCGTCTAATCCGCCCATCGAATCGGAGCCCATTACGGTCGACTCCCGGATTCGGGCGGAGAAGGCCGTCAAGCGCACGGCCAACTCGGGCCGGGCAAAGCCGAGCGAGACCACCCGCACCCTCCACCGGCCACTTCGGCGGCCTCCCGGCGGCGCGGGGTCTCCCACCAGACCAGGCTGGTTGTCCTTCGAGCCTGTCACGCCCGCGCCGCGAAGGCCAGGCCGCCCCCGGCCAAGGACTTCCTCCAAGTGCACGGCCACGAACGGGGCATGCTGCTCGGGCCTACCAGGGGGCGTGGGCGCAGATGGTCTTGCCGCCGTCGGGCGTGGGTTCGGTGTGGGTGTGCGTGGTGAGGCGCTGGACGAGGTGCGGGCCGTAGCCGCCGGTGCCGTCGGTGCGGGGCGTGCGGGGCTGTGCGGGTGTGGGGCTGGTGTCGCTGACGCGGATCTTGATGTGGTCGTCGTGGAGTTCGAGGTGGAGGGTGGCGGGTCCGTCGGTGTGGCGGATCGCGTTGGTGACGAGCTCGGTGACGACCAGGCGGACAGCGTCGGTGTACTCGGGCTGGGCGGGCGGCCGGAGCTGGGTGGCGTGCTGGAGGAAGGTGTCGGTGGCGCCGCGTGTGCTGCCGTGGTGGGCCGGTGGGTGCGGGGCACGGGCCGGTCCAGGACGAGCGTCGGCGGAACCACGAAGTCTCCATCCCTAGATTGGGGCGTACTGGGCGCCTGCCCCCGCTGTGGCCCCTCACCCTCGTCTGGCCCGCCCGCGCTGGTCTTGTTCGCCCATGTGGGTCAGGTGGTCGTCCAGGGGGCTTCGCTGGGGCCGTGCCAGTCCAGGCACAGGACGGTCGCGTCGTCCTTCGGCGGCCGGCCGTCGTAGGCGTCGCTGACCGCGCCGACCAGGGTGCGCACGACCTCGCGCGGGTGCTCGGCGGCGGTCTTGCGCAGCAGAGCGGCCAGGTCGACGCTCTGCGCATCGCGTTCCTGCATGCCGTCTGTGTAGAGGAGAAGCCGGTCACCAGACCGCAGGTCCAGGTCCTGCACCGTGTAGGCGCCGTTCATGGAGGTGCAGCCGAACGGCAGGTTCACGGCGAGCCGCAGTTCCGTGACCGCACCTTCGCGGAGCAGCAGGGGCCAGGGGTGGCCGGCGTTGATGAGCTGGGCGCTGCTGCCGTCGAGGGCGATGCGCAGGAGCTGCCCCGTCGCCATCGTCTGACGCCCGTGGTCGAGGAGGGCCTGGTGGACCTGGCGGGCCTGTTCCGCGAGGGCTTCCCCGGCGCGGCGGGCGCCGCGGGAGGCGTTGACCAGGAGGGTGGCCATGAGGGAGGCGTCGACGTCGTGGCCCATGGCGTCGGTGATCGACAGGTGCAGGGTTTCGGTGTCGAGGCTGTAGTCGTAGGTGTCCCCGGCGATCGACGACGCGGGTACCAGGGCCCCGGCGAGCGTGAACTGCGGGGCCTCACACGCGGCTGCGGCGGGCAGGAGTTGGCGCTGGATCTCCGCCGCCAGACTCACCTGCGTGGTGCGGTTGCCCCAGTGGTAGAGGTCGGTGAACCTGCGGTCGGTGACCAGGATGTACGCCAGCGCGTGCGCGGCCTCCTCCACCTGCACCAGCACCTCCGGCGTGACCTCGGGCAGGAAGAGCTCCAGAACGCCGATGGTGTCGCCACGGTTCGTCACCGGCGCCAGGACGCGCTGCCCCTGCTCGCCATCCGCGGCGAGCGCGAGCTTCTGGCCGCGCAGCACCTCGTCGTAGACGCTGCTGCCCGCGAGCGGGATCTGCGCGGCCCGGTCCTCACGCTCCACGGAGGCGGTGCTGTGAACGCGCAGCAGCCGCCGGCCGACGATGTCGACGAGCAGGAACGACACGTAGCGGGCCTGGAACCGGTCCCGCAGGTTGCGGGCGACGACATCCAGGGAGTTCACCGGTGCGGCCGCTTCCGCGGCAGCCAAGACCTCCGCCAGTCCGATCCGCTCACGCGCCACATCAGCCTCCACAGGGTTCAAACCCTCCCCGCGCACCGTGGGGAGGGCGACGCGTCACAGACCCCGCGCGCAACGCCCGTGTTCATTTCTTCGCGTTCGCGCGGCGCACCGAATGCACAACGAGTCGCCCTCGCGATGGAGTCTCCCGCGAAGCTCATTCCCATACGCCGATCGACCGGTGAAAGAGAGCCGAACTGCCGGCCAGCGGCAGGCCCACGGATTGCCGCACCCCGAACCCGGCGGGTCTCGCGGCGGGCACCCGCTTTGATCAACGAGACGAAGGTCGGCGGGGCATGCGTGAGGGGGATGGGGGCATAAGCCGGGCGTGCCGCAGTCCCCCCTCCGGGGCAGGGCAACCAAGGTTCCGGCCTGCTGCGGCACACCAAACCTCCCCCCCGAGACGTATGGGCCTCCCAAGGCTTGCCCGCACGGCTCCTCGCGGGCGCCTTGGCCGTGGTCGTCGGCCATCAAGCCGGTCGTTTCGGGTATCGCGCTTGCTGCGGGGCGATCCGGGCAGGCGGGGAGAGAACCACCGTGCGAGTGCCGCCGCCGACAGCCCGCCCTCCAGGGCGAGGACATCCTCAGCGTGCGCGGCGCCGTACCGCTCTGGAGGTCCCGTATGCCCGTTTCCGCTGAACTCAGCCCGCTCGCCGCCCTGTCGGCGGCCGGGGTATCGGTCTGGCTCGACGATCTGTCCCGGGAGCTCCTCGCGGGCAAAGAGCTGCAGAGGCTGATCGCGGACAAGCACGTCGTGGGGGTCACCACGAATCCCACGATCTTCGCCTCGGCCCTGTCGAAGGGCGACCGCTACAACGAGCAGCTGCGGAGCCTGGGCCAGGAGGGAAGCAGCGTCGACGACGCCGTCTTCACCCTGACCACCGACGATGTCCGCCACGCCTGTCATGTCCTGGGCCCCGTGTACGAGCGGACCGCAGGGGTCGATGGGCGGGTGTCGATCGAGGTCGACCCGCGCTTGGCGCAGGATGTCGACTCCACCGTCGCCATGGCCCGCAAGCTCTGGGAGACGGTCGACCAGCCGAACCTGTTCATCAAGATCCCGGCCACCCACGCCGGGCTGGCCGCGATCACCGCGGTCACCGCCGAGGGCATCAGCGTCAACGTCACCCTGATCTTCTCCCTGGACCGCTACCGCGACGTGATGCACGCCTACCTCCGAGGCCTGGAGCAGGCCCAGGCCGCAGGCCGCGAGCTGGCGGACATCCACTCGGTGGCCTCCTTCTTCGTCTCCCGCGTCGACGTCGAGGTCGACCGCCGCCTCGACGCCATCGGCACGACCGAGGCGCTGGTGCTCAAGGGCAAGGCCGCGGTCGCCAACGCGCGCCTCGCCTTCCAGGCCTACGAGCAGATGCTCGTGGACCCGCGCTGGCAGCGGCTCGCCGCGGTGGGAGCCCGTACCCAGCGCCCGCTGTGGGCCTCCACCGGCGTCAAGAACCCCTTGTACCCCGACACGATGTACGTCCACGAGCTCGTGATCGCCGGCACCGTCAACACGATGCCCGGCGCCACGCTGGCCGCGTTCGCCGACCACGGCACGCTCCCCGCGCACGCCCCTACCGTGGAGGACTTCATGGCCGCCAAGGCCCACTTCGCCGCGCTGGAACGGGTCGGCATCGACTTCACCGACGTCACCGACACCCTGGAGCGCGAGGGGCTGACCACGTTCGAGGACAGCTGGAGCGAACTCGGCGTATCGGTCGCCCGCGAAATGCGGGCGAAGCCCGCAACAGCGGACACCGACCCCGAGAACGCCGAACTCCTGGCCATCTACCTGGGCGACCACTACGCCGCCGCCACCGGCGGCCTGGAACTGTTCCGTCGCGCCGCGGACGCCCGCAAAGACGAACAGGACGGGCGCGTACTCGCCGACCTCGCCGACCAGGTCGACGAGGACCGCGACGCACTGGCCACGATCATGACGGACCTGGACATCTCGACCAGCCAGCCCAAGACAACAGCGGGCTGGCTGGCGGAGAAGGCAGGCCGCCTCAAGACCAACGGACACCTCTTCTCCCGCTCCCCGCTCAGCGACGTCCTGGAAGCGGAAGCGATGCTGACGGGAGTCCACGGCAAGGCAGCCTGCTGGCGCACCCTGCGCGCACTGGCCCAGACCGACAGCCGGCTCAGCGCCGCCGACCTCGACGTACTGCTGGTACGCGCCGAGCGGCAGAGCACCACCCTGGAGGAGGTGCGCTCCGCCGCAGCCGCCCGAACGCTGGGATCCGGGCCGCAGACCACGCGATGACGGCGCCGAGGGCATCCGCAGGTGCCGGACAGCACGGCGGGCACCCGCGAGGCCAGTCCGTCCGCTCGACGAGAGGACAGCAGCGTGACGAGCAAGCAGTTCGACGCGGCGCGGGGCGGCAGGTCCGTGGTGCATCCGGTAGCCGGGCATGCTGGCTGGGACGGGGCACTGGCGTCCGCGCAGGAGGTCTTTCAGGGTGAAGCCCAGTAGCCGGCCCAGGCTCGTGCCGCTTGGATCGTCTCCTCCAGTTCCGCCATGCCGTGCTCCTGCATGTGTTCCCAGGCGCGGGCTTCGGCCTCGGTGAGGATCGCCACCGATTCCCGGGGGGCTTGCGCGAAGGCGGGGATGGTCCGCGCCCAGGTGGCTGCCTGCTGCGGGGTTTGCCAGCCGTCCAGGATCAGCCGGAACCCCCACAGCGCGGCATCCACCCATGCCGGACCGCGCAACGCCCAGGACCAGTCGGTCAACCAGGCGCGGCCGTCCGGTTCGATCATGAAGTTGGAGGCCGCCGGGTCGGAGTGTACGAGTCGGTCACCGGTCAGGAGTGGTTCGTCGGCGGGATCGCAGTAGTCGCTCCACCGGTCCCATGCCGTCGGCAGGCCGCTCTCGGGGGCCGGGTGTCCGCTCAACTCGGACAGGACGGCGGCGATCGGCTCCAGGTGCTGGCTCTCGGCCGCGTACCACGCCCATGGGGTCGCGGTCGCTCCGTAGAACCCGAGTAGGAGCCACCCCCCTGCCTCCACCCGCCAGAGCAGCTTCGGCGCGCAGCCCGGGAGGAAGGCGTTCACGGCCTCCTCCGCCTTCAACTCGTCCACTCGCTCGTGATCCAGCGGCAGCCCCTTGACGAACACCTTCTGCGCGCCCGGCGGGAAGAACAGCGACGTGAGCGCCGAGGCCGTTCCGACGTCGATGTCGGCCCGCGGGCAGTTGAGGCCGACATGGTCGTCGATGGCCTGGCGAACGGCTTCGGGGAGTTCCTCGTAGGGGTGCTTCCCCACGCGGTCGACCGTCACGTTCAGGTCCGGGGCTGCGGCGGGTTGGGCGGGAAGGGCGGGTTCTTGTCCGGCCGGGTGGGAGCGGTGTCAGGCCGAGGCTTGGGGGGATTGGAGGTGGGGTGGGTGTTCGGACGGCGATCCAGGGCAGGGCTCGTCATGGCGGGCAACGTACCGGCACCGACCGCTCGCCGCTGGCCGTTGCACGAATTGGCCGAGTTCCGCGGGCCCCAAGGGAGAGGTGCGGTTCCTTGGGGACCCGCATGATCAAAGTTCATGGGCGGGCGACAGCCGGGCCATGACTGCCATACCGTCCAGCGGTCCGGGCCGCCGCGCGGTTCACGACGGCCACGAACTGATGCTCGAACGAGGCCCGTGTGGACAGAGTCCGGCGCTGAGGGGGAGAAATCTCCCTCCTCTCGGTTGATGCGACCTTGATCGATACGTGGCGGCTCCGACCGGTAGTTGGCAGCCCCGATACCGAGTCACGGAGCGTGCTGGAGCAGACCGGACCTCACGCCGTCACCCTGCCTCGGCAACAGTTGTCTGCAAGATCCTCGTTTGTGTGAACTGGCGCCGGATCGGACTGATTGAGGCGCAGGCTTGGTGATCATGAAGGCTCAGTGGCACTCACAGGACGGGCATCATGACGAAGTTTCAGTGGAGGGCCGCCGGCGCGGTCATGGCGGCGGCCCTGCTGACCGGCGGGCTCACTTCCGGTCCGGCACAGGCCGACTCCAATACGAAGATCTACGACAAGCCGGGCAGTTACTCGGTCAGCCTGCCCAACGGCAAGAGCGAAATGACGATCGTTCTCGTCGGTGGTGGCGGGGGCGGCGGCGGTGCCGGTCTCTACAGCGAGATGTACGGCACGGGCGGAGGCGGCGGTGGTGGCGGCGCCGCCGGGCTGGTCAAGTGCACCCTGTCGGGCATCAAGGAGGGGTCGGCGATCACTCTGCATGTCGGAGGCGCGGGCGGGGGCGGCCGACGAGTGGCCGGGGCGGCGGCTACCACTGCGCAGGGTGGATTGCCGTGACTCCGGTGGGCGGTGCTCCCCAAGACCAGTTCGACGTCTACGGATCGGGTAAGGCGGGGGCCGCCGGCGCAGCGGGCGGTAACGCCGAAAAGCCGGCCGGCGGATCCGGGGGCGCCGCCGGCAAGCGCGGCACTGGCGCAGACCTGCCCACGGACATCCCGGCAACCGCGGGCCAGGGCGCGGTAGGCGGCTCCAGCGGCAAGAACAACACCAGCGGCGCCGAGGGAGGCACCGGCTACGCGGTCTTGAGCTGGTGACCGCCCCGTCAGGCCCTCGCGTTCGTGTTCGCGGACACCACCCAGGCGAAGGTCGACAACACGGTCGCCGTGCTGGAGGAGGCGGGCCGGCGCCCGGGGTGACCGTCTCGGCGGTGGGTCACCTCGTCCGTGCTGGCCTGGTGGTCCACCTCGTCGGCGATCCTGACGTCCCTCCGGTCTATTCGAGATGGGTCGCAGTGGCGCTGGACGGTCGGTGCGCGGTGGAAGGGGCGGTGCCTGCCGTGTTGTGGGGGCTGGGGCGGGGTCCGTTGCCCAGGACCGGATGGGTGGAACCGGCTGTGTCGCGCGGCCGCATCTCGGGGCGCGGGCACGGAAGAGGGTAAGGATGCGGGGCTCGTTCCCTGCCTTCTTCGTGTTGTTGAGGTTGGAGTTGTCGTGCTCGAACGTAAGAAGCTCAAGGGCGGTACGCAGGTCACTTTCGTCCTGCCGGCGGATACTCCGGACGGGCCGGTGAGCGTGGTCGGGGACTTCAACCACTGGAACCCCGCCGCGCACCCGCTCATCGAGCGTGGTGACGGCACACGCGCTGCAAGCGTGGCTTTGGCCGCGCATACCGCGCATTCCTTCCGCTACCTCGCGGCCGGGGACTACTGGTTCGACGAGGCGCACGCGGACGGCCGCGACGGAGCCAACAGCCGCGTCCACACCTAGACACCCCGCACGCGCCGGCTACAGGTCGTACACGGCGGTGAGGGAGCGGCCGAGTTCTTCGAGGACGGCCTCGGCTTCGACGAGGTAGCGCGCGCTGGGGATGCGACCGCCGGAGCCTTTGTCGAGCCAGAGCATGGCGGGTGCCAGGACGGCGGTGTAGCCGCCTGCCAGGCGCCCCAGACGGGTGCGGGTGGTGGCCGCGATGACGGCCAGGCTCGCTACCGCCTGCTGCACCCGCTCGACCCGGGCCTCCACCATGCCGCTACCCGCCCCGGCGTCCGTGTCGGGGCGGGGCGAGGGCGTCAAGAAGCCCCCGGGCCTGCTCGCGTTCCCCGCTCACAGGCTCCCAACCATCGCGATTGCGCGCTTCCCCGGGGGCTCTTCACGATCTGGTGCCTGCCTTCCGCGTTCACCGCGGGGACGAAGGGTCGGCCGCCGGGCTCGGGGGCAGGAACAGGTCCTTGGTGCCGGTGAGGTCCAGTACCCTCAGCCCCTGCTCGCGCAGGCCGCGCACCTGCAGGGCTGAGCCTGCGGCCAGTGCGCGGCGGCGCAGGGCGCACAGGAGGTTGATGGCGCTGGAATCCATGAAAGTGACGCCAGCGAAGTCCATCACGATGGTTTGGCCGGTCAGGTCTATGGCGTTGGTGGTCTCGGTGACGTACGGGACGGTGTCCATGTCGAGTGCGCCCGTGAGGGTGACCACGGTCCGGCCGGAGCACGTGGTGACGTCGACGTCCAGGTGAGGAATCATGTTCTGACCGCCTTCCCGGTCTCGGAGCCCTAGCCCTCTTTCGGTCGGCTCTCGGATGCGAGCGGATATAGGCGCGGAGCGCCGACTACGACGCTGCGGCGTGCATCGCCATCGGGCTGATCGCGCCGGAAGGAGTCGGCGGCTCCGCCCTGGGCGCCTCGCCGGTTGAGGGTTCAAGGGTGGGGGTCACGTGCTGCGTTGGTCGTGGGTGTCCTGGCGGAGTTGGTCGGTGTGGCGGGTCAGGGCGTCGATGCGGTCTGCGAGCTCGGCGTCTTGGGGGCGCAGGTGTGGCCGGGTGTCGGTCAGCGGGCGAACGAGGCGGGCCGCGTCGTTGTCGGCGAGGGCCAGGTTCAGGTCGCCGACGGCGTCTTCCGCGCCGGCCGGGAGGCCGGTGAGGGAGGTGACCTGCCCGGCGAGCCGGCGCAGGTCGGCCGCGTTGCCACGAGCCCAGGCGGTCACGGACCGGTCGGCGGCCCGCGTGTCGCGCGTGGCCTGGACGCGCTGTTCACCAGTACTTCCAGCGGTGCCGGGGCGCAGGCGCAGGTAGCGGCGTTCGGCGGCCTGACGGCTGGCGACTCCGAGGGGTCCGGCGAGGTCGGCCCAGCTCGCACCGCGTCCGCGGGCGGTTTCGATCAGTCCGCTCTCCCACCCGGCGAGCTCCTCACGGATCTCGCGCAGCATCAGCAGCGCGGCCAGGGGGTCCGGACCCGCCGCTGACAGGGGTTCCGTCGCGGACTCCGGTGTGCCCGAGGGTGGCTGATGCGCGGCCTTGAGGGCCTGGCCGATGGCCTCCAGGGCCGCGGCGGCCGCGGGGAAGGAGGGCTGTGGTGGCGGTGGGGCGGACTCGGCCATGATGCTCTCCCAGCTGGTGTCACCTTCTGGATGACGCCTTGCTTGTCATCGTTTCGATGACATGTTACAACGAATGCGCGTTGAAGCGCATTGGCAGTTTCTGCCTGAACCAACTGGAGGTGTTTCGCGATGTTGATGCGCACTGACCCGTTCCGCGAGATGGACCGGATCGTCCAGCAGCTGTCGGGTAGTTCGGGCACGTGGTCGAAGCCGTCGGTCATGCCGATGGACGCCTACCGCGAGGGCGAGGAGTACGTGATCGCCTTCGACCTCCCCGGCGTGAGCCCCGAGGCGATCGACATCGACGTCGAGCGGAACATGCTGACCGTGAAGGCGGAACGCCGCCCGGTCGCGAAGGCCGACGCCGTGAAGGTGGAGCTCTCCGAGCGGCCCCTGGGCGTCTTCTTCCGCCAGATCGTCCTCGCGGACACCCTGGACACCGAGCGCATCCACGCCGACTACGACGCGGGTGTCCTGACCCTGCGGATCCCGATCGCCGAGCGCGCCAAGCCCCGCAAGATCAGCATCGGTGGCGAGTCCAGCCGCAAGCAGATCTCCGGCTAACCCCTCCCGTATCGGCCGGCCGCGGAGGGCGGGGGAGCGCCGATTCCCCCTCCGGCACCCCGCCCTCCGCACCCCCTGGCCCCCCTTCACCCCTTTGTCGGAGGTGACGTGATGTCGATGCGCAGGGAAGCGTTCCTGGCCCACGTCCAGGAACGGGGCGAGTACGAGACCCCGGAAGAAGCCGACCGTGTTGCCCGCGTCGTCCTGGCGCTGCTGGGCGCCCACCTGGTCGGCAGCGTCCGGGCCGAGCTCGCGGCACGGCTGCCCGAGACGTACGCCCTGATCCTCCTCAATCCCCTCCAGGCGGCGGAGCCGCTCTCGCCGGAGCGGTTCGTCCGTGCGACCGCGGCCTGGATAGAGGGCGCCACCGAGAAGACGGCCCGGCCCTTTGGGGCAACGGCGCGGTCCTGTCCACCGCGGCCGCCGCCGCCGGGGACGTCCTCGCCCGCGAGGTCCTGCTCCAGCTGCCCCCGGGTTACGACCTCCGCTTCAGCCACCCCCAGCCCACCTGAACGCCGACCCACCTGCCCCAGAACCCAGACCCCAGGTCCCTGACCGCGACCGGCCAGACGCCGGATCCATCGCAGAGAAAGGCAACCGCAGCCATGTACGACCAGCCTCGACCGCACCCGTCCGCTCCCGTCATGACGTTCGACCAGGTGCTGGAGCGCGTGCGCTACGAGGGCGCCTACCCCACCCGGGAGCGCGCGGCAGAAGCCGTCCACCAGGTCCTGGCCGCCCTCGGCCGGCAGCTCACCGGCGAGGAATGCTACGACCTCGCCCACTGCCTGCCCATCGAGGCCGCCGTTACCCTGACCGCCCAGATCCCCGACGCCGAAAACCTCACCGGATGGGGCTTCGTCAAGGACCTGGCCGCCCGCACCGGCGCCACCCCGGCGACCGCCCGCTGGGACACCGGCGCTGTCCTCACCGTCGCAGGCCGCCTCGCCGGCCCCGACCTCCTCGCCCGCCTCCTGGCCCGCCTCCCCGATGGCTACGCGCTCCTGTTCGGCCAGGCCGAACTGCGCCGCCCCCAGCCTGTCGCCGCCTGACCGACCGGGTCCGGACACACGTCAGGGCCGGGACCGCTCCCGCGGTCCCGGCCCTGACGTGTGAGATTCAGTGCTTGAAGACGTCCTTGACCTTCTCCTTGGCCTCACGTGCATCGCCCTTGGCCTGCTCCGCACGGCCCTCGGCGGTCAGCTCTTCGTTGCCCGTCAGGCGCCCAGCGGCCTCCTTGAGCTTGCCCTTGCCCTGCTCAACCTTCGCCTCGGCCTTCTGCTCACCAGACACAGCTGATCACTCCCTCTTCGATGGAAACGTCTTACGCAACCCCGTATGGCCACTGAAGGCGCCCGTAAACAGTCCGGCCGCAGCCATGCCCCGGCCGGCCCCGCGGGGAAGCGGTACGGCGGCCCCGCGAGCTACCGGGGGAGGAGGGCGTGGACGGTCTTGCCGCCGTCCGTGGTGAGCGTGACGGCGACGTGGTGGGCGAGGTCGTTGACCATATGCCAGCCGAATCCGCCCGTCCCCTCGACCAGGTCGGGCGTCCGCGCCCGAGGCGGCTGCGGGCTCCGATCCCCGACGGCGACCTCGATGCCGCCGGGGTGGGCGGTCAGGCGCAGCGTGTAGGAGCCGCCACCGTGGCGCAGGGCGTTCGTCACGAGCTCGGAGACCACCAGGATCACGGTGTCGGCCTGCTCCGGGCCGAGGGCCTGCTGCCCAAGACCGCCAAGGAACGCGCGGGCGGCTCGGCGTGCCTCGGCGACGGCGGACAGGGAACCAAGGGCCGTGTGCTCGGCGCTCGTCGTGGTCATCACGCGCTCCGGGTTCTGTGGTCGGTGTCCAGTCCTGCGTGCCCCGTCGTTGTCCCCCCGACCTGAGCCGTCCAACCCTGACCGCACCCGATTACCTCAGAACTGCGCGCATGAAAATCTATGACGGCCAGAGTAGACATTGGGCAGTGGTCCGGTTATGGTTTCTCTCGTAGCCCAGAAAGACCGCAAGGTCTGGCAGAAACGAACTGCCGGGCAAGCAGTACCCGCAGGTGCAGTTGTCGGACGGTGCGGTGGTGGAGCCTCGAAGCCAGAGCAGTTGCGGGACGGCGACGGGACTGACTACCGGACCGGGTGGCCCGCAGTCATCAGGGGCCGCCGCAGGCAGTACCGCAGTTCACGCAGTGGTGCAGTACCCGCAGTGAAGTCAGTGAGAGCAACACCTCGGTGAAGGCGTCGGCTGCGGACGCGCGCACCGGGAGGTTCGGCAGCGGGGTTCTAAGCCAGAGCAGACGCACGATGGGCGACGGGGCTGGCTGCCGGAACGTGGCGCTCGGACAGGCCACGAGCAGTACAGAAAGATGCAGTACGCAGTACCAGCAGTGCCGAGTGAAGCAGTACACGCAGGTCGCAGTACCAGCAGTTGAGCAGTTGATCATCCGAGGGACGAACGGAGGAATTGGGCGCCATCAGGATCGCCCGGGCCGAATGTGGAGCCCGGGTACCGCAGGACATCGATAGCGAGGTGGTCTCCGGTCAAGCAACCGCGATCCCCGCACCCCCGACAGCATGCCGGTCGGGCACGCGGACACAGAAGGCCGGCGCAGTTCCAGGGCCGGCAGATGGTGTAGTCAGTTCCTTCGGGGCCCTGGTGCCATAGGCACCAGGGCCCCTCCACGCGTTTCATGAGAGAGGTGCAATGACAGCAGACGACTCGTTCGACCGTCTCGATGACGACGACTACCCCGCCTACACCATGGGCCGGGCCGCCGAGATGATCGGCACCACCCAGGGCTTCCTCCGCGCACTTGGAGAGGCCCGCCTCATCACCCCGCTGCGCTCCGAGGGCGGACACCGCCGCTACTCCCGCTACCAGCTGCGCATCGCCGCCCGCGCCCGCGAACTCGTCGACCAGGGCACCCCCATCGAGGCCGCCTGCCGCATCATCATCCTCGAAGACCAGCTCGAAGAAGCCCAGCGCATCAACGCCGAATACCGCCACGCCGCCGCAGCCGCGGACCCGACAACAGCGGCTTGAAGCCGGACGCGCCCGCCGGACACCGGCGGCCCCGCACCCGCCTCCGAGGTAACCCCAGACGCGATCATCACCTCCCGTCCAGGCGTGAGCACCAGCATCGGCCATCCCTTGGCGACCCGCTCTTGACGACGGGCGAAACTTCGCCGAGCAGTACGGGATATCCCAGGACCGGCAAGAATCCCGGCTAGCCTGATCGAACCGTCGGCCCCGGCCCTGCCCTCCCCCCCCGAGGGGCAGTACCGGGGCCGTTCTGGCGCCCGGGAATTCACTCCTCTGCGCCGTCGTCATCGTCATCAAGGTCGACGTCGTCCGGGGCACGCAGGGGCCGCAGTCCGCTGACCGACGGGGAGGCGGTGAAGCTGTAGCGGCCGAGCACGTTCAGATTCTTGTGCTTGAGCGGGGACAGCCGGGGGCCACTGACTGGCTGCGCTGGTCCCCATGGCCGGGCATCACCGACGCACCCGCCCTGGTGCTCGACACCGTCCGCGCCGTCGCCGCATTCGTGAAGGCCCGTACCGAGGAAGTGGCTCGGCAGCTCGCCGGGCAGCGCGGCACGGCCGACGTCGCCGAACTGCTCCCCATCCCCGACGCTCTGGGCCAAGCCGCCGACCTCGCCGGGCACGGTCTGTAGCGCGAACTGGCCGGCGGGCAGCCGGACGACGACGCGGTCCGGCTGCTGTGGCGGACGCTGCTGAACACCGCCCAGCCCTTCCACACCCATTCCGGGCTGCCCGAAGCCGCCCGGCACGACCTGCGGCGGCCGGTTCGGCGTAGCCCGTCAGGCCGGGGCCGCGACCGGCTCGCCGCTGCGCGGGCCAGGCACCGTCGCCGCCATGGCGGCAACGAGGTCGAGGCGGGAGGTCATGTCCAGCTCGAACCGGCCCTAGGGAGATGCTCGGCCGCTACGCCTTCGCTCCCACCCAGCCCGAGGGCCGCCTGCGCCCCCTGCGCGACCCGGACGCGGCGGACGGCGACCGAGGCACGCTGGCGAACGAGCAGTCCCGGCGGGCTCATCGGCGGCAAGCCGTACATCTCGGTCCGCGCGTCGCGGGTGAAGCCGATCTTCTTCGGCCAGTGTTCCCGTCGTCGGCGTAGGCGGACGTTCACCGGGGGAGTGAGCATCATGCGATCGGGGTGATCTCGGTCGCGCGGGCGGTTCTCCTGGTGAAGATGCCCGCCGACCTGCCGTCTTGGGGAGAATCCGATGTCCATACGCCGCCCGTCCGCGCACTCCGCTCCGTGGAGAGCCACGGTTTCCGCCACCGCCGCCCTGGCTGCCGCATGCGGCCTGGTCATCGCCTTACCCGGCCAGGCATCGGCCGCCCCGTCGATCACCTGCACCGTCAACTTCGTCGAGGTGTCGGGGACGACGATCCACGGCACCAGCGGTGACGACACGATCCGCTGCGGGGAAGGCGTCGTGCGCGGTACGTTCGTCGAAGCCGGGCCCGGGAACGACACGATCATCGTCCTGGGCGAGACCTCGTCGGGCACCCCGAGCGGCAACGGCCAGATCGGCAACGACGGGACCATCGACGGCGGCCCCGGCAACGACACCATCTTCGTCAGGGGCGGCGACGGCGACAGCGGATACGTGACCGATCGCGGAGGGAACGGCGGGGACGGCAACAACCGGACCATCCTCGGCGGAGGCGGCATCGACCACATCACCGTCATCGGCGGCGGCGGAGGCGAGGGAGGGATCAAGAGGGGAGACGGCGGCACCGGCGGCATCGGCAACGACGGCTACATCAGCGCCCAGGGCACCGTCATCGCCGGCGGCGGCCCTGGCGGCAGCGCGATGTCGCCCGGCAACTGGGACGCCGACGGCGGAGCGGGCGGTGACGGCAGCAACAGCGAGATCTACCTGCTCGCCAGCCCCGACAACCGGGCGGTGATCAGCGGTGGGCCCGGCGGGAACGGCAGTGCCGCCGGCGAAGGCGGCAACGGAGGCCACGGCACCGACGGAGTCACCCAGGTCACCGGAACCGCGGACATCCGCGGTGGCAACGGAGGCAGGGCCGGACGCCAGGGCGAGGAAGGCGGCAACGGAGGCCACGGCAACAACGACCACCTCACCATCACCAGCCCCACCCTCCCCGCCAGCACCCTCCTGGGAGGCGACGGCGGCCCCGGACGCCCCGGCGGCGCCGCCGGTCTGGGCAACAACGGAAACATCACCGGCGACATCACGGCCCTCAACGGCACCACCGGCCCAACCCTCCCCTGACCGGCCGCACACCCCCGCGCGGCGAGACCGCGCCGGGACGCCTGCTGCGCCTTGCTCGGTGGTCGGCAACCCGAGAAGCGGCCCGAATCCGAGGCTAGACCGGCGGACCCGGGGCCGGGAGCTCGGCCCGCAGCAACTCCGTGCCAGCGGATCCACCGCGCCCGGCACCCGCGCAACGCCTCTTCGTGCAACGTCCCGCCGTCACTGACAGGGGGGCGCAGATGGCTGGCGGGCGTAGAGCCGCCAGCAGCGCATGGCAGGCATACCCCGCGCGCTTCGGATTCTGCCCTGGTTAGACGCCATTTCGTTTGGTGTGATCTTGCGGCAGTCTGGTGTGGTGACGACTGGGCTTGTGCAGCGGATGGTGCCGGACGGCTTGTGGGAGTTGT
>NZ_JBHWLC010000030.1:0-90742 GCF_042730635.1 Streptomyces sp. NPDC059917 | reverse complement strand
GCGCGCCGCGCTACCTGGTCACGGTGCGCGCCCTCGGCTACAAGTTCGAGCCGAAACCCGACCGCCGCCCCCGCGCGGGGGCCCAGGCCGGCGGCCCCCCCCCGGATTCCGGGGGAGGCCCTCCTGCTGTACGTGCGTGCGCTCCGGGGAGCCGCGATCAGTGACCGGCGCTGTGCGAGGGCGAGGCGGAGCCCGAGGGGGACGCACCGGTCGAGGCGGGGCCCGAGGGGGTGCCGGACGGCGAGCCCGCGGGGGACGGCGAACCGGAGGGCGAGCCCGAGGGGGACGCGGAGGCGCCGGTGGACGGCGTGGGGCCGGCGGCCGGGGCCTCGGTCGGGCCGAAGCCCGCGTAGAAGCCGGTCGCGGGGACGACGTAGGCGGCCAGCTCGACGTCACCGGCCTTGCTCAGCTGGAAGACGACCTTCTGGGCGTCGCCGTCCTTGACGGCCTGGCGGCCGCCCTCGACGACGGCCGAGGCGTTGCCCTTGCCGCCGAGCACGACGGAGCCGTGCGCGGGCACGGTGACCTTGGCGGCGCCCGTGGCGTCCTTGAGCGTCACCTTGCCGGTGGCACCCGCAAGAGTGACGGCGTCGATGGTCTGCGGGGCGTCGCCGGAGTTGAAGACGGTCGCGGAGACGGCGGCGGGGCCCTTGCCGTCCTTCGCGCCCTGGGTGATCACCAGAGCGTTCTGGACCTTGATGTCGCCCTTGGTCACGAAGGCGTTGTCCGGCTTGATTTCGAGCGTCTGTGCGTCCTTGCCCGCGCCGCATGCGGCGAGCGAGGCGATCGAGAACGCGAGAGCGGTAGCGGCGAGAGCGCCGCGTCGAAGGCTGCGGCTCACGGCGGCGGCAACTCCTAGGACGTACGGACGGAGGACGGGGTGGGGCGCTCAGGCAGGGGGTAAAGCCGGCCTAAGGGTGTGTCAGCGGGCTTAGGTTACCGAGCCGCCGCCCCGCCCCCGCACCCGACCCTCCGCAGCGGCCGGGCCGCCCTGAACCCGTCCGGTCGATCTTGCAATTGGCGGGCAATTCCGGGATTCCTTCGAACAGGGCTCCGTGATCAATTCGGGATTGGGCCGGAACCCGCTGGAGATGGGGCCCACCAGTCGAACGGAGTAGTTCGGTTTCCGCGCGCCGAACCAGTCAAAACGGGACGTACGTCACGTCGAGCGTGACGTCCCACGGGTGTAGCGTGGTCGATTCTGTCCGTCCGCGTAGTGGCTCCGACCTGCGAATACCCCCTTCCGGAAGCCCTTCGCAGCACGTTCGTGTCGCTGTTGTCAAGCCCCGAGATAGGCCCTGACCTGCGAAAACGCCATTCATAACAGTCGGTTCTCGTGTTACCCTGGATAGCCACGGAAGGGGTACCTGTCACATGACGTTCAAGGTTGGCGACACCGTGGTCTATCCCCATCACGGGGCCGCGCTGATCGAGGCCATCGAAACTCGCCAGATCAAAGGCGTGGACAAGACCTACTTGGTGCTGAAGGTCGCCCAGGGCGATCTGACGGTTCGCGTACCTGCGGACAACGCGGAGTTCGTCGGTGTCCGCGATGTGGTCGGCCAGGACGGGCTGGACCGGGTCTTCGAGGTGCTTCGTGCACCTTACGCAGAAGAGCCGACGAACTGGTCCCGTCGCTACAAGGCAAATCTGGAGAAGCTCGCCTCTGGCGATGTCATCAAGGTCGCGGAAGTCGTCCGTGACCTGTGGCGTCGTGAGCGCGAGCGCGGGCTCTCCGCGGGCGAGAAGCGCATGCTCGCGAAGGCGCGCCAGATCCTGGTGAGCGAGCTCGCGCTCGCCGAAAACACCAACGAGGACAAGGCCGAGGCCCTCCTCGACGAGGTTCTCGCGTCCTGACGCGACGAACCGTCCACACAGCAGTCGTGCCGCGGTGCCCGATGACGGCCCTCTCGCTCGCCGAGAGGACTGTCGCCGGGCGCTGCGGCATGTCTGTTTGTGGCACCCCGCGACGCGTACTGCTTGCACCACCCCGCGCATGGCGCGGTGGCGTGCCGGGTCCGGGCAGCCGGCTCGACCGGTCGTCACGGAAGGGGCGAGGGCGTCGCACCCGGCACCCTTCTGGCCATACCCACGTCGGCCGAAGTCACAAACCCGGAGCCACCACCGATGTATGACGAAACGCGCCCCCACCGCACCGCGGCGGTGATTCCCGCCGCGGGCCGCGGCACCCGGCTCGGTCCCGGGGCCCCCAAGGCCCTGCGTTCCCTGGGCGGCGTCCCCATGCTGATCCACGCCGTGCGCGCCATGGCCCGCTCCCGCGCGGTCTCCCTCGTGGTCGTCGTCGCTCCGCCCGACGGGGCCGCGGAGGTCAAGAACCTCCTCGACGAGCACGCGCTGCCGGAAAGGACCGACTTCCTCGTCGTCCCCGGTGGCGAGACCCGCCAGGAATCCGTGCGGGCCGGCCTGGACGCCCTCCCGGACGGCATCACCTCCGTCCTCATCCACGACGCGGCCCGCCCCCTGGTCCCCGTCGACACCGTGGACGCGGTCGTCGAAGCCGTCCGCGGCGGCGCCCCCGCCGTGGTCCCCGCGATGCCGCTGGCCGACACCGTCAAGGAGGTCGAGCCCGGCGCGCCGGGCGAGCCCGAGCCGGTCGTCGCCACCCCCGAGCGGGCCCGGCTGCGCGCCGTGCAGACCCCCCAGGGCTTCGACCTCGCCACCCTGGTCCGCGCCCACGAGCGCATCGCCGTCAACGGCGAGGGCGCCACGGACGACGCCGGAATGGTGGAAAAGCTCGGGGTCCCCGTGGTCCTCGTGCCCGGGCACGAAGAGGCCTTCAAGGTCACCCGCCCCCTCGACCTGGTCCTCGCCGACGCCGTACTCGCCCGCAGGAGGGCCACCGATGTCTACTAGCCCCCGGCCGCTCGTCCCGCAGATCGGCATCGGCACCGACGTCCACGCCTTCGAGACCGGCCGCGAGCTGTGGTGCGCGGGCCTGCTCTGGGAGGGCGAGGACGGCCTCGCCGGCCACTCCGACGGCGACGTCGCCGCCCACGCCGCCTGCGACGCCCTCTTCTCCGCGGCCGGCGTCGGCGACCTCGGCGCGCACTTCGGCACCTCCCGCCCCGAGTGGTCGGGCGCCTCCGGCGTCACCCTCCTGGCCGAGGCCGCCCGGATCGTCCGCGCCGAGGGCTTCGAGATCGGGAACATCGCCGTCCAGGTCATCGGCGTGCGCCCGAAGGTCGGCAAGCGGCGCGACGAGGCGCAGAAGGCACTGGGGGCCGCGGCCGGCGCCCCCGTCTCCGTTTCCGGCACCACGACCGACGGCCTCGGCCTCACCGGCCGCGCCGAGGGCCTCGCCGCGATCGCCACGGCGCTGGTGTACCGCACGAGCGGGGCCTGAGTACGACCGTACGGACGCCCCCGCGCGCACCGCTTCGGCAACAAAGGCGCCCCGCGCCCCCGAAAGGGTCGCGGGGCACTGCCGCGCGCGCACTACCCTGGATGCCGTGACCCTTCGCCTGTACGACACCAGCGCCCGGCAGATCCGTGACTTCACTCCGCTCGTCGCGGGCTGCGTCTCGATCTACCTCTGTGGTGCCACCGTGCAGGCGGCCCCGCACATCGGCCACGTCCGCTCGTACCTGAACTTCGACATCATGCGCCGCTGGCTCACCTACCGCGGCCTCGACGTCACCTTCATCCGCAACGTCACCGACATCGACGACAAGATCATCGCGAAGGCGGCCGCCCAGGGCCGCCCCTGGTGGTCCATCGGCTACGACAACGAGCGCGCCTTCAACGACGGTTACGACGCGCTGGGCTGCCTCCCGCCCACCTACGAGCCGCGCGCGACCGGACACGTGCCGGAGATGATCGAGATGATGCGCACGCTCATCGAGCGCGGCCACGCCTACGAGGCGGACGGCAGCGTCTACTTCGACGTGCGCTCCTTCCCGGGCTACCTGGAGCTGTCCAACCAGGACATCGACGACCTGCGCCAGCCCCCGGAGAGCGGGATCACCGGCAAGCGCGACCCGCGCGACTTCGCCATGTGGAAGGCCTCCAAGCCCGGCGAGCCCGACTGGGAGACCCCCTGGGGCCGCGGCCGTCCCGGCTGGCACCTGGAGTGCTCCGCGATGGCCCACAAGTACCTGGGCAGCGCCTTCGACATCCACGGCGGCGGCCTCGACCTGATCTTCCCGCACCACGAGAACGAGATCGCCCAGGCCAAGGCCTTCGGTGACGAGTTCGCGAAGTACTGGGTGCACAACGCCTGGGTCACCATGTCCGGCGAGAAGATGTCGAAGTCCCTCGGGAACTCCGTCCTCGTCTCCGAGATGGTCAAGCAGTGGCGCCCGATCGTCCTGCGCTACTACCTCGGCACCCCGCACTACCGCTCGATGATCGAGTACAGCGAGGAGTCGCTGCGCGAGGCCGAATCCGGCTTCGCCCGCATCGAGGGCTTCGTCCAGCGCGTCATCGAGAAGGCCGGGGGGCCCGTCGAGCCCGCCACCGAGGTGCCGCCCGCCTTCGCCGAGGCCATGGACGAGGACCTCGGCGTCCCGCAGGCCCTCGCGATCATCCACACCACCGTCCGCCAGGGCAACAGCGCGCTCGCCGCCGACGACAAGGACACCGCGATCGCCCGCCTGGCCGAGGTACGGGCCATGCTCGGCGTCCTCGGACTCGACCCGCTCGACCCCCACTGGGCCGGCGAGACCGACCGGGGCGAGGACCTGCACGGCGCCGTCGACACCCTCGTCCGCCTCGTCCTGGAGCAGCGCGAATCCGCGCGGGCCCGCAAGGACTGGGCGACCGCCGACGCGATCCGCGACCAGCTCCAGCAGTCCGGTCTGGTCATCGAGGACGGTCCGACGGGCCCGCGCTGGACGCTCGGCCCCCGCTGAGCCCCGGGGCTCGTGGTGCCGCCCGGCGCTCCGGGCGGCACACTCTTCATACGTACACACCGCTGAACAAACGAAACAGGTAGAGGTCATGGCCGGGAACAGCCAGCGCAGGAACCGCCGCACGTCCAACAAGAAGGGCGCGACGGTCGGCAGCGGTGGCCAGCGGCGCAAGGGCCTGGAAGGCAAGGGCCCCACGCCCAAGGCCGAGGACCGCAAGAAGCACAAGGCCAACCGCATCGCCAACGCCATGGCCCGCCAGGCCGCCAAGCGCCGCCCGGCCCCCCGCCGCGGCGGCCCCAAGGGCACCAGCGAGATGGTCGTCGGCCGCAACCCGGTCTTCGAGGCCCTGCGCGACGGGGTGCCCGCCACGACCCTCTACGTGCAGCAGTTCATCGACAACGACGAGCGCGTCCGCGAGGCGCTCCAGCTCGCCACCGAGCGCGGCAACATCAACCTGATGGAAGCCCCGCGGCCCGAGCTGGACCGCATGACCAACGGGCTCAACCACCAGGGCCTGGTCCTCCAGGTCCCGCCGTACGAGTACGCGATGCCGGACGACCTGACCGCGGCCGCCTACGACAACGGCGAAGAGCCCCTCATCGTCGCCCTCGACGGCGTCACCGACCCGCGCAACCTCGGTGCGATCGTCCGCTCCGTCTCCGCCTTCGGCGGCCACGGCGTGGTCATCCCCGAGCGCCGCGCGGCCAGCATGACCGCCGGTGCCTGGAAGTCCTCCGCCGGCACCGCGGCCCGCACCCCGGTCTCCCGGGTCACCAACCTGACCCGCGCCCTGGAGGCGTACAAGAAGGAAGGCCTGACCGTCGTCGGCCTCGCCGCCAACGGCACGCACACGGTCGACGACCTCGAACAGCTCGGCGGCCCCGTCGTCATCGTCATCGGCAGCGAGGGCAAGGGCCTCGGCCGCCTCGTCGGCGAGACCTGCGACTACCTCGTCCGCATCGCGATGCCGGGCGGCGCCGAGTCGCTCAACGCCGGTGTCGCGGCGGGTGTGGTCCTGTACGAGGCCGCGCGTCGCCGCGCCTGAGCAGTCCCCTTTGGTACCGGGCCGGGTGAACGCTTTCACCCGGCCGGGTCCCGCCCGGGCCCCCGAATTGGCCTGATCTTGACGGGTCTCGGACACATCCCTGCTGTCAAGGCAGTGTCCTAAACACTCATCACTCGGTTAGATGAGTGTGGACACCAGAACGCCAGGGTTCGACGACCAGCCCGCGCTGAGCATGGTCAAGGTGCCGTGCGACCCCGCACAGGTCATCGTCAACCACGCCAGCTTCCGTGTGCGGCTCGCTCCGAGCCCGAGCGCGCGTCCCAAGCCCCCCGCGAACGGCCCCTTCCCGGGCCGCGCCCCCGCCCTCGGCGCTGCCGCCGCCGTCGCCGCCGGAGCGGGCCGCCGCCGTGCGCCCGTCGTCTGGAGCGGCAAGTCCGCCCCCGGCGACGCCGCCGCGATGGGCGGCCTCCTGCAGGCCGTCCGCGAGGCGGGCCGCGGCCACGACGAGTACGACGGCGGCGACACCCAGGTCATCCCGCGCATCGACCTGGCCCAGGACCTCGCCGACGACACCCTCGCCACGCCGACCGTCATCGGCCAGCGCACCTACGGCGACCCGGACGACACCCGCGCCATGGCGCCCGTACGCGGGCTGCCCTACGGGGACCAGTACGACGGCGGTCCGACCGGCACCGGCGGACCGGGCGCGGGCGAGGAGAACCGGCGCGCCGCCTCCGACGCGCGCGGGCAGGCCTCGTACTACCCCGGCCGCCGGATGAACCTCGGCGTCGTGCTGCTCCCGCTGCGCGTCTTCCTCGGCTTCATCTCCATCTACGCCGGCATGGGCAAGCTCTGCGACCCCGTCTACTTCGACGGCGGCGAGCGCGGCTCCATGGTCACCTGGCTGCGCACCCTGCACCCCTGGGCGCTCGCCGAACCGCTGCGCGACTTCGCCCTCGCCCACCCGGTCGGCGCCGGGCTCACCGTGGCCTTCCTCCAGGTCGTGGTCGGCGTGCTGACGGTGTTCGGGCTCTGGCAGCGCTTCGCCGCCTGCTTCGGCGCGCTCCTGTCGGCGGCCCTGCTGATGACGGTGAGCTGGAAGACCGTCCCGGCCTACGACGCCCCCGACATCATCTACCTCGCCGCCTGGAGCCCGCTGATCATCGCGGGCGCGCCCGTCTACTCCCTGGACGGCCGCCTCGCCGGCGAGGCCTGGCGCACGCTCGGCCCGCGCTCCGAGATCTGGCGGCTGCGCCGCCGCGTCCTGCGGCGCGGCGCGATGATGGCGACGGTCGTCTGCGGACTGACCCTCCTCGTCGGCTCCCTGCTCGGCGGCGCGGTCCGCTCCTCCACCGTGGTCACCGTGCCCGGCCCCGGCCAGGCGCCCAGCAACTACCTGCCGGGCTCACCGCTCCCGCAGGAGCCCTCCACCTCGCGCCAGCCGCTGAAGCAGCAGCCCTCCAAGACGGGCTCCCCCTCCGCGAAGCCGTCGGAGAGCGCCTCGAAGGCCGGGCGCACCGGCTCGGGCGCCCCCTCCAAGTCGAGCGCGGGCAGCGGCGCCGAGTCCCCGGCCGCGACCCGCTCCGGAGCGGGCCAGCCCCAACGCGGCAGCTCCCCGCGCCAGTCCACCCCGCAGAAGTCCACCTCCACGGGCGGCGGCGGTTCCTCCGCACCGGCGAAGAAGCCGGGGCTGGTCGGCGGCCTGCTGGGCGGCTGACCGCCACCCGCACCACGACACCGGGGCCCGGTACGCGATCTGCGTACCGGGCCCCGGTGTCGTTGCCGCCACGGCCCGAAACACGCCCTAGACGGGCCTGTGGGCCGCCAACTCGCGCGCGGCCTCGGTGAGGTCCTTCGCCGTGTCGATCGCCCGCCAGTAGGCCCCCTGGGGCAGCGGGAAGCCCGCCAGGCGGCGCTCGCGGGCCAGCCGCGGGAAGGTGGTGCGCTCGTGGTCGCCCAAGTCGGGCAGGAGCGCGGTGAATTCGGCCGCGAAGACGTACACCCCGGCGTTGATCAGATAAGGCGACGGCGGGGACTCGATGAAGTCCAGGACCTGACCGAACTCGTTGGTCTCCACCGCCCCCCACGGGATCCGCGGCCGGGCGAGCGCGAGCGTCGCGGTCGCCGCGCGCTCGGCGTGGAAGGCGGCCATCTCCCGCAGCGAGAACCGGGTCCAGATGTCGCCGTTGGTCGCGTACCAGGGGGCGTCCGGGTGGGGCAGGTGCGCGGCGGCGTACTTCAGGCCGCCGCCGCGGCCCAGCGGCTCGTCCTCCACGACCGTGCTGACCCGCAACGGCAGGTCGGCCCCGGCCAGCCAGTCCTGGAGCACCCCGGCGAGGTGCCCGCAGGAGATCACGACGTCACTGACGCCTTCGGCCGCCAGCCAGGCCAGTTGGTGCCCGATGATCGGCGTCCCGGTGCCCGGGATCTCCACCATCGGCTTCGGTCGGTCGTCCGTGTACGGCCGCAGCCGCGAACCCTGGCCGCCCGCCAGGACCACCGCCTGGGTGGGCGCCTGGGGGGACGGGAGCGGGTCCGCGGCCGCGGGATGCCGAACGGGCGGGGCGGGCGGGGGGTCGGTGGCTGCGGGGGCGTCCGTCGTACGGGGCATACGGGGCAGCGTAGGGGCTGCCGGGCGGGCGCCGGGTCAGCTGAAGGACGCGACGCCCGCCGCGTACGAGGTGTCGCACACGGGGCGCGCGAACGACTGGGCCTTCGTGGGCCCGTACGCGTCCACGGCCGCCCGGCCGATCGCCCGGGCGATGCCCACGCAGTGGTCGGCGAGCGACGGCCGCCGGTCCACCTCCTGTTGGAGGTGCGTGAGGACGACGCCGGGCTCCTTGCCCTGCTGCAGCTCGCCGAGCAGCTTCTCGCGCAGCGCGTCCTGCGCGGCGAGGGGCTTCGCGGGAGCGTTCACGTTCTCGGCGGAGGCGGTGAGGATCTGGGACGGGGTGCTGTCGGCCCAGGGAACCATGGTGACCGCGAGGGTCCCGGACAGGACCAGGACGACGGGCAGGACCAGGGCGAGGGAACGGCCGATACGGCGGGCAGAGTGGGTCACGAGGGCGAGAGTAGCGCTCGGTGAAGATTTGGCGACATTTAGTCACCCGGTCGGGGGACGGTTCGACGTGGCTTTTCGAATGGGGCATTGACGAACGGTGCTCGAAAAGCGACGGTCTGCCGGGGTAAAAGGGCGTTGGGTGCACTCCCGTGCGCCCAACGCCCCCTAGCCGTTGATCAGTTGGTCGATCAGTTCGCGAGGCGCTCGCCCGACGAGGTGGAGAACACGTGGGTCTCGCCCGCGCGCGGGACCACGTTCAGCACCGCGCCCTTCTCCGGCACCTGACGGCCGTTGACCCGGACCACGATGTCCTGCGGCTTGCCGTCGATCGTCGCCGTGCCGTAGACGTAGCCGTCCGCGCCCAGCTCCTCGACCACGTTGACCGTGACGGCGAGGCCGCCCTCGGTGGCGACGTCGAAGTGCTCGGGTCGCACGCCGACCGTCACCGTGCGGTCACCGGCGTCCGCGGCGGCCGAGAGGGCCTCGCGGGCGATCGGGACCAGGGCGTCGCCGAACTTCACGCCGCCGTCGGTGATCGCGACCTCGACCAGGTTCATCGCGGGCGAGCCGATGAAGCCGGCGACGAACAGGTTCGCCGGACGGTCGTACATGTTGCGCGGGGTGTCCACCTGCTGGAGCAGGCCGTCCTTGAGCACCGCGACCCGGTCGCCCATGGTCATGGCCTCGACCTGGTCGTGGGTGACGTACACGGTGGTGATGCCCAGGCGGCGCTGGAGGCTCGCGATCTGCGTGCGGGTGCTGACGCGGAGCTTGGCGTCCAGGTTGGACAGCGGCTCGTCCATCAGGAACACCTGCGGCTGGCGCACGATCGCGCGGCCCATCGCGACGCGCTGGCGCTGACCGCCGGAGAGCGCCTTGGGCTTGCGGTCGAGGTACGCGCGCAGGTCCAGGATGTCCGCGGCCTCTTCGACCTTCTTGCGGATGGTGGCCTTGTCCACACCGGCGATCTTGAGCGCGAAGCCCATGTTGTCGGCGACGGACATGTGCGGGTACAGCGCGTAGTTCTGGAACACCATCGCGATGTCCCGGTCCTTGGGCGGCAGGTGCGTGACGTCGCGGTCGCCGATGCGGATGGCGCCGCCGTTGACGTCCTCCAGCCCGGCCAGCATGCGCAGGGAGGTGGACTTGCCGCAGCCCGAGGGCCCGACGAGGACGAGGAACTCGCCGTCCTCGACGTGCAGCTCCAGCTGGTCCACGGCGGGCTTGTCGCCCCCGGAGTAAATGCGGGTCGCCTTGTCGAACGTGACAGAAGCCATGGTGGTGAATCCCTTCTACCGGCAGGAACGTGCCGGACGATCCGAGTAGGAAGGTCTAGTCCAGTTGCTGGACTCTGCCCGACGCTACCCGGACCACCCCCTTCCTGTCAGCACCCGACCACCAGTGACTTCCCCGACTGTCACACCGGCCCGCTCCCATCGGCCCACGACCGTCGCGGGGGTCGGAAAGTTCTTCGCGGCGGGGTATGGCGGCTGTGTAGAGTGAAGGCGATTCTGTGCGCTGCGCAGGGTCGCGCGCGCCTCCTTAGCTCAGCTGGCCAGAGCAACGCTCTTGTAAAGCGTAGGTCGTCGGTTCGAATCCGACAGGGGGCTCCGTAGCGAAGTGGAAGGCCCCGGGCGGTTGCCCGGGGCCTTTCGCTTGGGGTCAGTGGCGGCCCGAGATGCGGTCGGCCAGGTGGGCCAGGGGGGTCGTCGTGGGGGTGTGCGTGCGGGTTTCGTGGCGGTCGGCCTCGCGGTAGGCGGCGTAGAGGGCCTGGACGCCGAGCCAGCGCAGGGGTTCCGGCTCCCAGCGGCGGACGCGGTGGTTCACCCAGGGGAGGGCGGTCAGGTCCGTGGGGCCGGCCTGGCCGGAGTCCTGCTGGACCAGGTCGCACAGGGTGCGCGCGGCCAGGTTGGCGGTGGCGACCCCGGAGCCGACGTAGCCGCCGGCCCAGCCCATGCCCGTCGCCCGGTCGAGGGTGACCGAGGCGCACCAGTCGCGCGGGACGCCGAGGACGCCGGACCAGGCGTGGGTGATCGGGGTGCCGGTGAGCTGGGGGAAGAAGGACGTGAGCAGGGTGGTGAGGGCCTCGATGGTGGCGGGCTGGGTGCGGCCGTCGTTGTCGGTGCGCGAGCCGTAGCGGTAGGGGACCCCGCGGCCGCCGATGGCGATGCGGTCGTCGGCAGTGCGCTGGGCGTACATGTAGGCGTGGGCCATGTCGCCGAGGGTGGCGCGGTCGGCCCAGCCCAGGGAGTCCCAGGTGGCGGCGGGCAGCGGGGCGGTCACGATCATCGAGGAGTTCATCGGGAGCCAGGAGCGCTTCTGGCCCTTGAGGGAGGCGGTGAAGCCCTCGGTGCAGCGCAGGACGTAGGGGGCGCGGACGGTTCCGTAGGGGGTGACGGCCCGCTTGGGGGCGATGGCGGTGACCGGGGTGGATTCGTGGATGGTCACGCCGAGGCGTTCGCAGGCGGCGGCGAGGCCGGTGACGAGCTTGGCGGGGTGGATGCGGGCGCCGTGCGGGCTCCAGGTGCCGCCGACGGCGTCGGCGACGTCGACGCGGGCGCGGGTGTCGCGGGCGCCGAGCAGCACGCGGTCCTTCTCGCCGAAGGCGGTCTCGGCGGCGTGGAAGGCCTTGAGGCGGGCCAGCTGGGCGGGGCTGCGGGCGACTTCGAGGACGCCGCCGCGGTGGACGTCGGCGTCGATGCCCTCCTTCGCCGCGGTGTCGACGACCTCGGTGACGGTGTCGTTCATGGCCTTCTGGAGGCGTACGGCGGCGTCGTGGCCGTGCAGCTTCGCGTACCGGTCGCGGCCGGCGATGCCGTTGTAGAGCCAGCCGCCGTTGCGTCCGGAGGCGCCGTAGCCGCAGAACTTCTGCTCCAGGACGGTGATCCGGAGGAAGGGGGCGGCCTGCTTGAGGTAGTAGGCGGTCCACAGGCCCGTGTAGCCGCCGCCGACGATGACGACGTCGGCCGTGGCGTCGCCGGTGAGGGGTTCGCGGGGTGGCGGGGTGCCGTCCGAGGCGTACCAGAAGGAGATGCCGCCATTGATCGTCGCGCTGGTCATGGGGGAGTGGTACACCGCCTTCCGCATGGGTGTCCAGGGCATCGATCGCGGGCCTTATGGCCGATGCGGCGCGGCGGGGATGGTTCCTAAGGTGGAGTCCGGATATATCCATCGATTTGTGGTGTACGGGGTACGGAGAGGGTGGGGCGGATGCGCAGGAGGATGACCGCGGCCGTGGCGGCGCGGGTGGTCGCGCTGGGCGCCGCGGCGGTGCTGTTGGGCGGGGCGGTGCTGGGGTGTTCCTCGGACGCGGCGCAGGGCGCGGACGCGCAGGCGGCGGCCGGTGTGGTGCGGACCAGCCCGATCGCCGGGGACCTGTCGAAGCTGCCGGCCCGGGTGGACGGTTCGAAGATCGTGGTGGGTCGCGCGGACGCGCCCCGGACGGTGCAGGTGCTGGTGGACCCGCGGTGCGGTTACTGCGCGAAGTTCGAGGAGGGCGGCGGTCGGACGCTCTCGGAGCTGGCCGGGGCCGGGAAGGTGAAGGTCGAGTACCTGCTGGCGTCCTTCCTGGACCAGGGCGGGGCCAGCGGTTCGGTCAAGGCGGTGAACGCGCTGCGGGCCTCGCTCGACAAGGGGAAGTTCGCGGAGTACCACGCGGCGGTCTTCGCCAGCCAGCCGAAGGGGAGGTTCACCGACGGGCACCTGCTGGAGATCGCCTCGGCGGTGCCGGGGCTGCGGGGCGCGGACTTCGACGGGGCCGTGAAGGGGATGGCGTACAAGGGGTGGGTCACCGAGGCCGAGAAGGGCTTCGAGGCGACGGGCAACGACCGGACGCCGCTGGTGCTGCTGGACGGGAAGCCGGTGGGGACGGACGGGTCGATGTTCGACGCGGCCGCGTTCGCGGGGACGTTGAAGGCGGCCGGGATCGGGTGACGCGGGGGCGTCCGGCGGGGCCTCGGTAGGGTCGGGGCATGGTCGACATTCCGGACGGGCTGGTCGAGGCGCAGGTGGAGTACAACGGTGCGCGGGGGCGGGAGTTCCTGGACGCGCTGCCGGCCCTCGCGGCGGGTTTCCTGGAGCGGTGGGAGCTGCGGCGCACGGGTCGGGCGATGCACGGGATGACGGCGCTGGTGCTGCCGGTGCGGCGGGCCGACGGGAGCGCGGCGGTGCTCAAGCTCGTCCTGCCGGACGAGGAGAACGCGGGGGAGGCGCTCGCGCTGCGGGCCTGGGACGGGCACGGGTGCGTGCGGTTGCTGGAGCACGACGAGGCCTCGGGGGCGCTGTTGCTGGAGCGGCTCGACGAGGGGCGGCCGTTGTCGGCGCTGGCGCGGGGGGACGACCGGGCCGCGGTGCGGGTGGTCGCGCGGTTGTTGGGTCGGTTGACGCGGGTCCCGGCCCCGGTGGGGCTCCGGGGCTTGGGGGAGATCGCGGCCGGGTTGCTGGCCGGGACGCCGGGGGCGGTGGCGGGGCTGGCGGACGCGGGGGAGCGGGCGTTGGTGCGGGACTGCGCGGCGGCGCTGGCGGAGGTGGCGGGCGAGCCGGGGGACCGGTTGCTGCACTGGGACCTGCACTTCGACAACGTGCTGGGCGCGGGGGTCCGTACGGGCGGGGAGCGGGGGCAGTGGTTGGCGATCGATCCGAAGCCGTTGTCGGGGGATCCGGGTTTCGAGTTGCTGCCGGCGATCGTGAACCGCTTCCGTGCGGACGAGGTGGTGTGGCGCTTCGAGCTGCTGGCGGGGGAGTTGGGCCTGGACCGGGAGCGGGCGCGGGCGTGGACGCTGGGGCGCGTGCTGCAGAACGCGGTGTGGGACGTGGCGGACGGGGAGTCGGCCCTGGGGGAGGAGCAGGCGGAGGTGGCGCGGCTGCTGCTCGGGCGGGACCTTCATCGGACGGCCTAGGCTGCGGGGATGATCCGTACAGCGACCGAAGCCGATGTCCCCGCGATTCACGCGATGGTGCGTGAACTCGCCGAGTACGAGAAGGCCCTGCACGAGGTGCGGGCCACCGAGGAGCAGCTGCGGGAGGCCCTGTTCGGCGAGCGGCCCGCGGTGTTCGCGCACATCGCGGAGACCGATGCGGGCGAGGTGGCGGGCTTCGCGCTGTGGTTCCTGAACTTCTCGACGTGGCGCGGTGTGCACGGCATCTACCTGGAGGACCTGTACGTCCGTCCGGAGCACCGCGGTGGTGGGTACGGGAAGGCGCTGCTGCGGGAGTTGGCGGGGCTCTGCCGGGAGCGGGGTTACGAGCGCCTGGAGTGGTGGGTGCTGAACTGGAACGAGCCGGCCATCTCCTTCTACGAGTCGTTGGACGCGGTGGCGCAGGACGAGTGGACGGTGTTCCGGCTGACGGACGCGGCGCTGGCGGAGCTCGGGGCCCCCTAGCGGTCAGGGCTCCAGGACGACCTTGCCGGTGGTGGCGCGGTTTTCCAGGGCGCGGTGGGCGGCCGCGGCTTCGGCGAGGGGGTAGCGCTGGAGGGCGGGGCGCAGGCGGCCCGCGGCGGCTTCGGCCAGGGCGCGGGTCTCCAGGGTGCGCATCGGGTCGGGGCCGCCGACGCGCTGGAGCATGGCGGGGCCGAGGACGGGCAGCGTGGTGATGCCGCGGGCGGTGAGGGCGGCCTGTTCGGCGTTGGTGAGGGTCAGCGGGCCGCCGGACCAGCCGAAGACCAGGTGCTGGGCGCCGGGGGCGAGCAGGTCGAGGGCGGTGCGGGCGACGGCGCCGCCGACGGAGTCGAAGAGGACCGTGGCGCCGGGGGCGTGTCGGGCGTCGAGGTGGGCGCGGGCGGCGGGGGACCAGTCGGGGCGGGTGTAGTCGAGGGCGAGGTCGGCGCCGTTGGCGCGGGCCTTGTCGGCCTTGGCGGCGCCGCCCGCGAGGGCGATGACGGTGGCTCCGGCGTTCTTCGCGTGTTGGACGAGGAGGGTGCCGATGCCGCCGGCGGCGGCGGGCACGAGGGCGATGGAGTCGGGGCCGAGTTCGGTGAAGCCGAGGATCCCCAGGGTGGTGCGGCCGGTTCCGATCATGGCGACGGCCGCGGCGGGGTCGAGGCCGGGCGGGATGTCGTGCAGCCGTTCGGCGTCGGCGACGGCGTGCTCGGCGTAGCCGCCGGGGGCGAAGCCGAGGTGGGTGACGACCCGGCGGCCGAGCCACGTGGGGTCGGTGCCGGGGCCGAGGGCGTCGACGGTGCCGGCGACCTCGCGGCCGGGGATGGTGGGCAGGTCGGGGAGGGACGGCAGGGGGCCTCGTCCGCCCTCGCGCAGCAGGGTGTCGAGGAGGTGGACCCCGGCGGCGGCGACGGCGATGCGGACCTGGCCGGGGGCGGGGACGGGGGTTTCGGTGACCTCGTGGACGAGGTTCTCGGCGGGGCCGAAGGCGTGGAGTCGGATGGCGTGCATGACGTCGACCCAACAACCTGAAGTGTGGTTGAGGTCAAGGGTGTGGCGCCGGTCCGGCACGGGACTGTCGGTGCGCTAGTTCAGGATGGGCGCATGGTGCGAAAAGTGAAGGCTGTGCGGCGGGCAGAGGTGCGGTTGCCGGAGTTGCGACCCTTCGGCGGCGGCCCGGACGGGGACGGGGGCGCGGGCGGGCGCGCGGAGTTGGAGCCGGACGGGGACTACGACGGGCTGGAGTTCGCGGACCTGGACCTGGGCGGGCAGGAGGGCGTCGGGGCCCGGTTCATGGACTGCGCGCTACGGCGCTGCGCCCTGGACGAGACGGGGCTGGCGCGGGCCCGGTTCATGGACGTGGTGCTGGAGGGGGTGCGCGGGGTCGGCACCGATCTGGCGGAGGCCTCGCTGCGCGACGTGGAGCTGCGGGACGCCCGGCTGGGCGGGGTGCAGCTGCACGGGGCGGTGCTGGAGCGGGTGCTGGTCCAGGGCGGCAAGATCGATTACCTGAACCTGCGCAAGGCGCGGCTCAAGGACGTGGTCTTCGAGGGCTGCGTCCTGGTGGAGGCCGATTTCGCGGGCGCGGTGCTGGAGCGGGTGGAGTTCCGTGACTGCGCGCTGCGCGGGGTGGACTTCAGCGGGGTGCGGATGACGGACGTGGACCTGCGGGGCGCGGTGGAGCTGGACATCGCGCGGGGGGTGGAGTCGCTGGCGGGTGCGGTGATCAGCCCGCCGCAGCTGCTGGACCTGGCTCCGGCGCTGGCGGCTCAGGTGGGGCTGCGGGTGGAGGCGTAGCGGCGCGGGGGCGCTGCCGGTGGCGTGCCGGGTTACGCCGGGACGCGGGGGAAGCGGGTCTGGAGGGTCCAGATGGTCGGGTTGTCGGCCAGCCCGTCGTGCATGTCGGTGAGGTCCGCGATCACGTCGTGGAGGAAGTCGCGGGCCTCGCGGCGCAGCAGGCGGTGGCTGAAGGTGATGGGGGGTTCCTCGGGGTCCATCCAGTCGGCCTCGATGTCGACCCAGCCGAAGCGGCGCTCGAAGAGCATGCGGTCGGAGGACTCGGTGAAGTCGAGTTCGGCGTACTGGCGGTTCGCGGCGCGGCTGCCCCGGGGGTCCTGGTCGAGCTGCTCGACGATGTCGCAGAGCGCCCAGGCGAAGTCCAGGACGGGCACCCATCCCCAGGCTGTGGATACTTCCCGGTCCGCGTTGGTGTCGGCGAGGTAGACGTCGCCGCAGAAGAGGTCGTGGCGCAGGGAGTGGACGTCCGCCGAGCGGTAGTCGGTCTGCGGGGGGTCCGGGAAGCGCCGGGAGAGGGAGTAGCCGATGTCGAGCACGTAGTCGATGGTGTCACGGGTGGGGGGTGCGTGCGGCCGCAGGGGCGCTCGCGGGGAGCCCGTGGGCCCTGCGGGCGCTCCCGGCGGCGGCAGGCACGCCCCGCCCGTCGGGATCAGTGGACGTTGACGGCGTTCCAGGTGGCGGCGACCGCGGCGCGCTCGGGGCTGGTGGCGCCGTAGAGGTCGGTGGCGGCCTGGAGGGTGGCCGTGCGGGCCCGGGAGTAGTTGGTGGTCGAGGTCATGTAGGTGCTCAGGGCCCGGTACCAGACGCGGACGGCCTTCTCCCGGCCGATGCCGAGCAGCTTCGAGCCGTCGTAGGTGGGGGAGTCGTAGGTGACCCCGTTGATCACCTTGCGGCCGCTGCCCTCCGAGAGGAGGTAGAAGAAGTGCCGGGCGGGGCCGGAGGCGACGTCGGGGCTGAGGGTGCCGAGGTCGCTGGACCAGTAGTCGCGGGAGACGCCGTCGCTGCTCGGGCGGTCCATGGTGCGCAGGGCGCCCTTGTAGACGCGTTCGCCGATGAGGTAGTCGCCGATGTCGGTGGGGTTCTCCGCGAAGAACTCGCCGGCGGTGCCGAGGATGTCGGAGGTGCCTTCGTTGAGGCCGCCCGCTTCGCCGGAGTAGAGGAGCCCGGCGGTGGCGGAGGTCAGGCCGTGGGCGAGTTCGTGGCCGACGATGTCGAGGGAGGTGGGCGGCTTCCCGCTGCCGGGCGCGCCGTCGCCGTAGCTCACGCAGCCGCAGGAGTCGTCCCAGAAGGCGTTGTTGAAGTTGGTGCCGTAGTGGACGCGGGAGACGACGCCGCGGCCGTCGCCGCGGATGCCGTTGCGGCCGAGGACGGCCCGGTAGAAGTCCCAGGTGACGGCGGTGCCGTAGTGGACGTCCACGCCGGCGGTCTGGCGGTTGGTGGGCTTGCCGTTGCCCCAGACGTCGTCCGCGTCGGTGAAGAGGATCCCGCCGGTGGTCTGGTTCTGGGCGTCGAGGGTGCGCTGGTCGCCGCGGGGGAGGTCGCGGAGCTGGAAGAGGGAGCCGCTCGGGTTGGTGCCGAGGGGGACCGCGCCCGCGTACTGGCTGTTGCCGCTGCCCGCGTGGACGGTGTCGTACGAGCCGAGCACGGCGCCGGTGCGGGCGTCGGTCACCGTGTGCAGTTCGCTCGGGGTGCCGTCGGGGCGGGGGGTGCGGGTGACGGTGTCCCAGGCGGGGGCGGGGGTGTCGGTCGCGGCCCAGATGACCCGGCGGGCGCCGGGTCTGGGGGCGGCGGCCGGGGCGGCGAAGGCGGTGGTCGCGGTGAGCGCGGCGGCCCGCAGGGCGGCCGGGGCGGTGCTGTCGGTGGTGGTGCGGGTGCCGTCGGGGCGCTGGTGGACGATCAGGTCGCCGCCGAGGACGGGGATCCCGCCGACGGCCCGGTCGTAGTGGGTGTGGGTGGTGCCGTCGGCGTCGGTGGTGGTGGCGCCGGGGCGGACGGTGAGCCGCTCGGCGGTGGCGGCGGGGCCGTTGGGTCCGGCCGGTCCGGCGGGGGTCGCGCTCGCCGGGGCGGCGAGGGTCGCGAGGGTGGCGGCGAGCACCGCGGTGGTGGCGGTGGCGAGTCGGACGAGGGTGCGGGGGGAGGACGCGGGGTGGGTCACTCTGGCTCCTTCGCTGGCGGCGGCGGCCGGGGTGTGGCGCGTGAGCGGAGCGTGCCAGCGGAGGGTGCGGATGGGACAGGGATGTGACGGGCGCCGGGGCGTGGTTGTCCGAAGAGTGGGCGTGACTGTCCGGATTACGGCGGGTGGGGGCCGGGCGGCGTACGGGTACGGGCCCGGGCGGCGTACGGGTACGGGCCCGGGCGCGGTCAGGAGGGGAGGAGGCGCTGTTCCTTGGCGACCGAGACGGCGCCGGTGCGCGTGTCGACGCCGAGCTTGTCGTAGATCCGGCCCAGGTGGGTCTTGACGGTGGCCTCGCTGATGAACAGGGCGCGGGCGATGTCCCGGTTGCCCAGGCCCCGGGCGAGCTGGCCCAGGATGTCCAGCTCGCGCTCGGTCAGGGTGGGCTTCGTACCGCGCATGTGGGCCATCACGCGGCTGGCCACCGGCGGGGAGAGCGTGGTGCGGCCCTGCGCGGCGGAGTGGATGGCCGCGAAGAGCTCCTCGGGGCGCTCGGCCTTGAGCAGGTACCCGGTGGCGCCCGCCCCGATGGCGCGGGTGATGTCGGCGTCCGTGTCGTACGTCGTCAGCACCAGCACGTGCGGCGGCGGCGGGCCGGGGAGCGCGGCGATGCGGCGGGTGGCCTCGATGCCGTCGATGCCCTCGCCGAGCTGGAGGTCCATCAGGACGACGTCGGGGCGCAGCGCGGCGGCCAGCGCCACCGCCTCCTCGCCGCTGCCGGCCTCGCCGACCACCTCGATGTCCGGCTCGCTGCCGAGCAGGGCGAGCAGGCCCGCCCGGACGACCAGGTGGTCGTCGCACAGGAGGATCGTCGTCGGCTTCGGCGTCGGCTGTGCCGGTGGGGTCATCGGGGGGACTCCAGTGCGGTGGGGGAGGGGGCCAGGGGGAGCGCGGCGGAGAGGACCGTGCCCTCGGCCGGGGTGGACTCGACGGTCAGCGTGCCGCCCAGCTGGCGGACCCGGGCGCGCATCGCGGGCAGGCCGTGGCCCCGGTCGGAGCGGCCGGGCGCGGGCGCCGCGGAGGCGGGTGCGGGCGCGGGGAAGCCGCGGCCGTCGTCCGCGACATCCAGGACCACCTGGTCGCCGAGGAAGCTGAGGGTGAGGGCCGCGGTGCGGGCGCCGGAGTGCTCGCGGACGTTGGCCAGGGCCCCCTGGGCGATGCGCAGCAGCGCGGACTGGGTGCGGGCCGGGAGCGGTACGGGCGCGCCCTCCAGGTGGAAGCGGACGGTGACCTCGGGGCCGGCGTCCAGGCCGCGGAGCGCCTCGGTGAGGGGGACGCCGTCGGCGAGTTCGGACGGGGCCAGGTCGTGCACCAGGCGGCGCGCCTCGGCGAGGCCGCGGGCGGCGATGCCGGTGGCGGTACGGACGTGCGCCCGGGCGGTGGCCGGGTCCGCGTCCCAGGTCCGCTCGGCGGCCTGGAGCAGCATCTGCTGGCTGGAGAGGTTCTGGGCGAGGGTGTCGTGGATCTCCATCGACAGGCGCTGGCGCTCGGCGAGGGTGCCTTCGCGGCGTTCGGTGGCGGCCAGTTCCCGGCGGGTGCGGATGAGGTCGTCGATGAGGGTGCGCTGGGCCTGGGTCTGGCGCTCCATGTGGACGAACACGGCGGTCGCGAGGGCGGCGACGGCGGGCGGTGCCAGCAGCAGGTTCGGGTCGAAGGCGGTGGCGAGCTTGAGCTGGGCGGCGACCACGAAGGCGGTGAGCAGGGCGACGAGGACGACGGCGGCGCGGGGCGGGAGGGTGCGCAGGGCGGTGTAGAAGAGCGGGACGGCGCACCAGGCGAAGCTGGGGGCGAGGACGACGAGGACCACCCAGGTGGTGACGACCAGGGCGAGCCAGGTGAGGTGGCGGGGGGTGGGGGTGGCCCCGCCGGTGGCCGTTGCCCTGGCGGTGGCCTTGGCCGTGGTCGGGCCGAGGACGTAGAGCAGGGCCAGGGTGATGCTCAGGGCGATGATCCACGGGGTGCGGGGTTCGCCGGGGTGGCGCAGGAGGAAGCGGGCCACGGAGGAGCCGAGGAGGAGGAAGAAGGCGGCGTGGACGACGGTGGTGAGGGTGCGGCTGGGTGGGGGCGGGGTCACGGGGTCTTCTTCCTCCTCCGGAGTGGGTGGTGGGCGGGCGTCCCGTCCATCGTGCCTGGTCGAGACCGGTGCCGCGCCTCAATCGCCGGCGGGCTCCACCCGGCCCCGCGCCTCAATCGCCGGCGGGGCTGGATTCCGGGCTCCGCCCGGACCCGCGCCTCAAACGCCGGCGGGGCTGGAGTTCAGCCCGCCCGGCGTTTGAGGGCCCGCCGGAGGCCCCCGGACCTGCGCCTTAATCGCCAGGGGGGCTGAAATCCGGCCCGGCGGGCTGGGATGGGCTCGGCGGGGCTAGACAACCGTGGCCCCTCCGGGCGGGCTTCGCATCGGCCGATCGGTTGACCCCCGGGTCAACCGGAGCGGCCGTGCGGGGGAGCCGGTGCGGGGATCCGGTGGGGTGGGGCGCCGGGACACGATCGGGGGGTAGCCGAAACCCGGGCCAGCAGGCCCCCGGTAACCCCAGGAGCAGCCATGAACACCCGTACCCGTGTCCTCACCGGTGCCGCCCTCGCCCTCGCCCTCGGTGCCGGCACCTTCGGAGCCGTCAGCGCCAGCGCGGCGGACGCCGCCCCCGCCGCGGCCACGGCGAAGAAGGCCGACGACAAGAACTTCACCACCTCGACCCACCTCACGATCGACGCCGCCACCCGCGCCGCCCAGGCCGCGCTCCAGGCGGCCGAGAAGGAGAACCAGAAGGTGACGGTCGCGGTGGTCGACCGCAACGGCAACACCATCGTGACCCTGCGCGGCGACGGCGCCGGCCCGCAGTCCTACGAGTCGGCGCAGCGCAAGGCGTACACCGCCGTGTCCTGGAACGCCCCGACCTCCGTCCTCGCGGGCCGCCTCGCCCAGACCCCGAACCTCAAGGACATCCCCGGCACCCTCTTCCTCGGCGGCGGCACCCCGGTCCAGGCCAAGGGCGCCCCGGTCGCGGGCATCGGCGTGGCCGGCGCGCCGAGCGGTGACCTGGACGAGAAGTTCGCCAAGGCGGGCGCGGACTCCCTCACCAAGTAGCGGAGCCGGGGGCACCGCGCGCCCGCCGCGCAAGTCCCGATATGTAGGACACCCCTACTATCGGAGCGTGGATCACCGCGCCCCGCTCCCCGCCCCCGCCGTCGCGACCGGCCTCGCCCTGCTCCTCGTGCTGCTCACCGGGTGTACGGGCGGTCCGGTGCAGGGGAAGCCGGGGGCGTCCGGACTGCGCGACCCGCTCTTCCCGAAGGCGGGCAACGGCGGTTACGACGTCCAGCACTACGCGCTCCAGATCGGCTACGAACCCCGTCAGCGGCACCTGACGGGGACGGCCGTCATCACGGCCCGCGCCACCCAGGGGCTCAGCTCCTTCAACCTCGACCTCGCCGGGCTCGACGTGAAGGGCGTCACCGTCGAGGGCGCCGGCGCCCGCTTCAACCGGACGGGCAACGAGCTGACGGTGCGTCCCGCCGAGGAGCTGGTGAAGGGCGAGGTCTTCCGCACGCAGGTGAGCTACTCCGGCACCCCCAAGGTGATCCACGACGTGGACGACTCCAAGGAGGGCTGGATCCCCACGGACGACGGCGCGGTGGGGGTGGGCGAGCCGGTCGGCTCGATGGCCTGGTTCCCGGGCAACCACCACCCGAGCGACAAGGCGACGTACGACATCACGCTCACCGTTCCGCAGGGGTACGAGGCGGTGTCCAACGGGGAGCTGCGCTCCCGGACGGACGACGGCGCCGGGCGGACGGTCTTCGCGTGGCACGGCGCCGAGCCGATGGCGAGCTACCTGGCGGTGGCCGCGATCGGCAAGTACACGATCACGACGGGGAAGACGCCGTCGGGGATCCCCGTGTACGACGCCGTCGTGCCGCAGGAGGCGGCCGCCAGCGCGGGCCCGCTCGCCCGGCTGCCCGAGATGGTGGAGTGGGGCAGCGGGCGCTTCGGGCCGTACCCCTTCAGCACGACCGGGGCGATCGTCGAGCGGCGCGGCGCCCTCGGCTACGCGCTGGAGACGCAGACCCGGCCGGTGTTCGCCGGTGCGCCGAGCGAGCTGCTCGTCCTGCACGAGCTGGCCCACCAGTGGTTCGGCAACTCCGTGTCGCCCAAGGCGTGGAAGGACATGTGGCTCAACGAGGGCTTCGCGACCTACGCCGAGTGGCTGTGGTCGGAGGACCACGGCGGGCCGAGCGCGCAGGACCGGTTCACCGCGTTCCTGGAGGGCGACACGCACGTCGACCCCGACGCCGACCGGCCGTGGGGGGAGTTCCCGCCGGCCGAGCCGCCGGGGCCCGAGCACATCTCCGACGACCCCGTGTACTACCGGGGCGCGATGGTCCTGCACCGGATCCGCCAGGAGGTCGGGGACCCGGCCTTCTTCGCGCTGGTGCGCGGCTGGGCGGCCGAACACCGGCACGGGAACGCCGGTACGCGCGATTTCACGGCCTACGCCGAGAAGTCGACCGGGCACGACCTGCGCGCGGTCTGGGACGTGTGGTTGTACGGGAAGGACAGGCCGAAGGTCAGCGACGGGCGGTGAGCGGCTTGCGCATGACCGTGCAGGGGCGGCCGTGTTCGAGGTCCGGGGCCCGCCGCAGTTCGGTGTAGCCCCGGTCGGTCCAGAAGGCGAGTCCCGCCGCGTTGTCGTCGAGGACGGCCAGCCGCAGGCCTTCGCGCCCGGCGGCGCGGAAGCGGTCCTCGACGAGGGTGGCGAGCGTACGTCCGTACCCCGCGCGGTGGGCGGTCGCGTCGATCAGCAGCAGGCCGATCCAGGGGTCCGGGTCGCCGGAGGCCGGGTCGGGGTGGTGGTCGAGGGTGGCGGCCAGGCCGACGAGGCGGCCCGCCGAGCGGGCCAGCAGCACCTGGGAGCCGTCGTGGGCGAGCTCGTCGGCGAGCGCGGCCGCGACCTGTTCGACGGTGATCCGCGCCGGGTCGGGGAAGTCCCCGCTGAGCTCGAAGAAGGCGCGGTTCGTCGCGTAGAGGGCGGCGACCTCGGTGAGGACCGGGCCGGGCAGGGCGCCGTCGACGGGGACGAGGGGTTCGATGATCACCCGGTGACCGTAGCAACCGGGGCCCGGTGCGCGGGTGCGCCGAAGCCCCCGTGCGGACGGGCACGGGGGCTTCGGCGGGACGACGGGACGGACGGGTCCCGAGCACGACCTGCGTCGTGGTCCGGCGGCGTGCCTAGATGTTGACGCCGAAGTCCCGGGCGATGCCGGTCAGACCGGAGGCGTAGCCCTGGCCGACCGCGCGGAACTTCCACTCCGCACCGTTGCGGTAGAGCTCGCCGAAGACCATGGCGGTCTCGGTGGCGGCGTCCTCGGAGAGGTCGTAGCGGGCGATCTCGGCGCCGCCGGCCTGGTTCACGACGCGGATGTACGCGTTGCGGACCTGGCCGAAGTTCTGGCTGCGGGCGTCGGCGTCGTAGATGGAGACCGGGAAGACGATCTTGTCCACGTCGGCCGGCAGGCCCGCCAGGTTGACGTTGATGGACTCGTCGTCGCCGGAGCCCTCACCGGTGCGGTTGTCACCGGTGTGCACGATGGTCTGGTCCGGGGTGGACTTGTTGTTGAAGAAGACGAAGTGGCCGTCGGAGACGACCTTGCCCGTCGCGTTCACCGCGATCGCCGACGCGTCGAGGTCGAAGTCGACACCGGTCGTGGTACGGACGTCCCAGCCGAGGCCGATCGTGACGGCGGCGAGGCCGGGAGCCTCCTTGCTGAGCGAGACGTTGCCGCCCTTGGACAGGCTTACAGCCATGGGGATGTCCCTTTCCTCTGTGCTGCCGGCGCCCTGCGACGCCGTGCGACGTCCTCTGACGCCTTGGTGACGTTACCGCTGACTGACATAACGCGGGGAGGGGGTGCAGAGGTTCCAGCCCCGGGGACAAAAGCGGGGAGCGCGGGCCGGGGCCCGTACGAAATGAGGGTGACGCGGGGGCCGACGGCGTCGGATCATAGGGGCATGCCTGGTCCCTACGTCATCCGCGGTTCGGTCGTGCTGCCCGAGGCCGAGCTCGCCTGGCGCTTCTCGCGCTCCTCGGGGCCCGGGGGGCAGCACGTCAACACCTCCGACTCCCGGGTGGAGCTGCTCTTCGACGTCGGCGCCACCAAGGCGCTGCCCGAGGTGTGGCGGGCGCGGGCGCTGGAGCGGCTCGCCTCCCGCCTGGTGGACGGGGTGGTGACCGTACGGGCCTCCGAGCACCGCTCGCAGCTGCGCAACCGGGAGATGGCGCTGGTCCGACTGGCCGCGCTGCTGGCGGAGGCGACGGCGCCGCCGCCGAAGCCGCGCCGGGCGACGAAGATCCCGCGCGGGATCAACGAGCGCCGGCTGCGCGAGAAGAAGGCGCGGGCCGAGACCAAGCGCGGCCGCACCGGCCGGGACTGGTGAGCGCGCGGACCGTGCGCCACGGGCGCGCGGCTACGCCCCCAGCTGGCGGTAGCGTCCCCGGAAGTAGGTGAGGGGCCCGCCTTCGGACGGCGGCAGGGGCGGGAGGGCGGCGCTCAGCACCCGCCCGACGACGAGGGTGTGGTCGCCCGCCTCGACGCGGCTCTCGGTCCGGCACTCCAAGGTGGCCAGCGCGCCGCCCATCAGCAGGGCGCCGCTGGCCGGGCCCCGGGTGCGGGGCAGGTCCTCGAAGAGCAGCCGGTCGCTGATCCGGCCCTTCATCGCGAAGCGGCCCGCCACGTGGCGCTGGCCCTCGGCGAGCACCGAGACCCCCCACAGCGGCTGCTCGGCCAGCAGGTCGTCCATCCGGGAGCCCTCGCGCAGGCTCACCAGGACCAGCGGCGGGTCCAGCGAGACCGACATGAAGGCGGTCGCCGTCATGCCGACGTCCTCGCCGTCGGGGCCGTCCGCGGACAGGGGTTCCTCGCGTGCGGTGACCAGCACCACGCCCGCTGCCAGCCGGGACATGGCTTCCCGGAACTCGTCGTTGCTCACTCCCTCAGCATGAGGGGTGGCCGGGGGCGCGGGGCGCACGGCGGGGATCAGGGGTATCGCGGGTCTCGTCTTCAGCACACCGGGAACGCTAGTCCCGCGCCGCGCCCGCCACATCGGGCCGTGGTCCCAGGCGCTCCGCGACCCGCGGCCTAGGTCTTCGCGGCTCGACTTCCCACGCTCTTCCCGGCGCCCGGCGTATCGTTTGCTCGCGGGAATGTAGGGGAGCGCTCCCAGGTGGCAAGGGCCTCATTATCCATCTCATGTGACTTGAGTCACAGAGGGCAAGATTTGTTGACCCTGTGTACCTGCGGCACAGCTCACTGTGATTCAGTGGGCGGGACACCGCAACGAAACGCCGATGACAAACCTGGAGTTGCTGTCGAGGTCTCGGGGAGAGCGAACGATGGAGACCGAGTCGGAGCCGTACGTCCGTCTTGCGACCCTGCGGCAGCTGCACAGGGTGGTCGCCGAGCTGAATACGGCCCGTAGCCTCGCGGACACCTTGCAGACGGTCGTGGACGGCATCGTCGTGGGGCTCGGTTACGAACTCGCCTGTGTCAACCTCGTACGCCCCGACGGTGATCTCGTCGTCGCCGCCTTCGCGGGCGACCCCGCCGCGGAGGCCCTCATCACCGGCCGCGTGGGCTCCCGCGCCTCCTGGGACCGCCGTCTGACGATGGGTGAGAACTGGGACGGGCTGCGCTTCATCCCGCACACCGAGGGCTGGGTCCTGATCGAGGACGACGTCCCCCAGTGGCACACCGAGGGCCCCGATCCGCGCTTCGAGGACGAGTGGCACCCCGAGGACCGGCTCTATGCCCCCATGTACGCGTCCGCCGGGGAACTGCTGGGCGTCATTTCGGTGGACAGGCCGCGCAACGGACGCCGCCCCGGCGCCTGGGGACGCGAAGCGCTCCAGATGTACGCCTTCCAAGCGGCGATTGCGATCAGCAATGCGCGGCTGCGCGCGAACATGCAGCGGGCCCTGGTCCGGCTCGAACGCGAGCAGCAGGCGCTGCGGGCCAGCGAGGAGTCGTTCCGCCAGGCCTTCGAGTACGCGCCCAGCGGCATGGCCATCGCCGAGATGGGCGGCGACCAGCACGGGCGGCTGCTGCGCACCAATGACGCGCTGTGCCGGCTGCTCGGCCGACCGGCCTCCGTCCTGCGCCGCTACTCCTTCTCCGACCTCGTGCACCCCGAGGACATCGGCACCCTGCTGCGGACCTCCGCCGAGGGCGGCCGGGCCGAGCTGCGGCTGGGGCGGCGCGACGGGACGTACGTGTGGGTGTCGCTGCGCAACTCCGTGGTGGCGGACGCGGCCGACGGGCCGCGCTTCCTGCTGACCCACGTCGAGGACATCGAGGAACGCAAGCGGCACGAGCTCCAGCTCGCGCACCGGGCCAGCCACGACGCGCTGACCGGGCTGCCCAACAGCGCGGAGCTGCGGGCCCGGCTCGGCGCGCGGCTGTGCCGTCGGCCCCAGTCGGTGCGGGCGACGGCGGTGGAGGCGCTGGACGCGGCCTTCGAGGGGCGCGACGGTCGGGACGGGGCGGGTGGTGCCGGTGAGCACGGCTTTCCCCCCGACGCCGGGCCCGACGCCTTCGAGTTCCCCGGCGTGCCCGGGCAGGCCGGGGGCCCCGGTGGTGCGGGGGGACCGGGACCGTACGACCACCACGTGCACACGGTGGCGCCCGAGACGGAGGTCGACGACGGCACCAAGGGGCTCGCCGTCCTCTTCTGCGACCTCGACGGCTTCAAGTCGATCAACGACCGGTTCGGGCACCACACCGGCGACGCGGTGCTCATCGAGGTGGCCCGGCGGCTGACGACCGGGGTCAGGGACGGTGACACCGTGGCCCGACTGGGCGGCGACGAGTTCGTGGTGCTGGCCGACGGGCTCGGCGCCGCGGACGCCGCGGACCTCGCCGTGCGGCTGCGCAACGCGATCATCCCGCCGATCCGGGTGGACGGTCGGGCGGTCCGGGTGGGGGCGAGTTTCGGGATCGGCTGGGCCAGCTGCGGAATGTCCGCGGACGAGGTGCTGCGCTCCGCCGACCAGCGGATGTACATCGAGAAGCGGTCCCGCTCCAAGGCCCACCGCAGGGCCGGCTGAGGCCGTCCGCCGGGTGCCGTCACACCTGGGGCGCGCCTGTTCGAGGTAGGCTCCCGTGGGTCGAAAGGAGTGACCTGCGATGACGACGCCCGCGAACAACGGCTCGCACGGTGGGGCGAACAAGCCCGAGGACGACGATCCGTTCGGCTACCTCTACGAGGACGGGCAGGCAGCCGGAGCCACACCGCCCGGACAGGGTGGTGGATACGGCTACCCCGGCCCCGCCGGTGGCGCGCAGCCGGGTGTCCCCAGGACCTCCTACAACCAGGTGCGCACGGTCGGCGACCGGACGTACGGCGGCCAGCGCGGGCAGGTTCCCTACCAGCAGGGTCCCCCCGCCCAGCCCCCCTACCAGGCGCAGTACCAGGCCCCGGAGACGCTCCAGGCGGGCGGCTACGGCGTACCGCCGCAGCAGCAGCCCCCGCAGTACCAGGGCGGTCGGCCCGGCCCGGCGCAGGGCGGCGGCGGCTCCAGTCGCCGCGGCATGCTGATCGCCGCCGTCGCGGTGGTCGCGGCCGTCGCCATCGGCATCGGCGCGGCCGTGATGTTCGGCGGCGACGGGGACAAGGACAAGGAGAAGGCGGACGGCAAGCCGACCGGCCCGACCCAGTCGCAGTCCCAGCAGCCGTCCTCGCCGGCGCCGAGCGGTTCGCCGTCGGCCCCGCCGGCCGCGAACCTGCCGAAGGCGGACGCGACGGGCTCCGGCTTCGCCCTCGCGGGCGGTGCGCTCGTGCAGAACTCCATCCCGGGCGCCAAGTCGAGCACCGGTCAGTACGCGGGCGGCTTCAACAAGCCCGGTGCGTCGCTGACCTGGTCGCTGGACGTGCCCAAGGCCGGTTCGTACAAGCTGAAGATGACGTACGGGGTGCCCGGCAAGGACGGCAGCACCACGCTGACGGTCAACGGCGAGGCGCAGAGCCGCCCGATCAACATGAAGAACTGGGCGAACGCGAAGCCCGGCGAGTGGGACAAGGGCTGGACCAACACCTACTCGCTGGTCGAGCTCAAGGCGGGCGCGAACACCGTCAAGATCTCCTGCGAGACGGGCAACCAGTGCGACGTCGTCATCGACCAGCTGTGGCTGGAGAACGGCTGACGCCGGCCGTCGGGCCCGGTCACTGACCGGGCTCCCGCGTGACGCTGACCGACCCCCGTACCTCCTCGTAGGTGCGGGGGTCGAACTCTCCCGCCACCGGGGAGTGCACGGTGGCCGCCGAGAGGGCGACCGCGCGGGCGAGGCGGGCGGGCCAGTCCAGCCCCTCGGCCAGGGCCGACAGCAGGCCCGCGACGGCGGAGTCCCCGGCTCCGGTGGGGTTGCCGGACAGCGCGCGGGGCGGGGCGGCGCGCCAGCTGCCCTGGGGCGTGGCGGCGAGCAGGCCGGCCGGGCCCAGCGAGGTGATCACCGCGTGCGCGCCGCGGCGGCGGGCGTCGCGGGTGGCGGGGAGCGGGTCGCGGGAGCCGGTCAGCTCGGCGAGTTCGGTGGAGTTCGGCTTGATCATGTCGGGCCGGGCGGCGATCCCGCGGCGCAGGGCCTCGCCGCCGGTGTCGAGGAGCACCGGGACGCCGGCCGCGCGGGCCCTGCGCACGAGGAGCGCGTAGGCGCCGACGGGGACGCCGGGCGGCAGGCTCCCGCACAGGGCCACGGCCTGCGCGCCGGACCCCACGAGGGCGTCGTAGCGCTCCAGGAAGGCGGCCCATTCCGGCGCCGTGATCAGCGGGCCGGGTTCGTTGAACTGGGTGGTGTCGCCGCTCGCCGCGTCGGCCACGGCCAGCGTGCGGCGGGTGGGACCCGCGCAGGGCAGCAGCGCGTCGAGGACCCCGGGCGCGTGGGCGGCCAGGCCCGCGCGGACCGCCTCGCCCGCCGGTCCGCCCGCGAAACCGGTGGCGGTGACGGCGTGGCCGAGGGCGGCGAGCACCCGGGCCACGTTGAGGCCCTTGCCGCCGGGGCGTTCGATGACGTCGGACACCCGGTGCGAGGCGTGCGGCAGCATCCGCGGCACCCGGTAGGTGACGTCGAGTGCGGTGTTGAGCGTGACGGTGACGATCATGTGGCGGACCCCCGGGTCTCGGTCTGCCGGGATCATGCCAAAGAGAAGGCGGTCGGCCCAGTCCCCCTGGCCGACCGCCGTGCCGTTGCAGCCGGTTGGCGGGCCGTCAGCCGCCGTCCGCGCCGGTGCGCCGCGTGCTCACGCGCGCGGGTCGATGATCCATTCGCCGTGCCGCATGACGCCCTTGACGTCGAAGTCCGCGTCGAGGACGACGAGGTCGGCGTACTTGCCGGGCTCCAGCGAGCCGACCCGGTCGTACATGCCCAGCAGGCGGGCCGGGTTGGCCGAGATCGCCTGGACCACGGATTCGACCGGCAGCCGGTCCACGGTCACCGACCGCTTGAAGGCGGTGTCCAGGGTCAGCGTCGAGCCCGCGATGGAGCCGCCCTCCACGAGCCGGGCCACGCCGTCCTTGACCTCGACCTCCAGCGGACCGAGGTGGTAGGTGCCGTCGCCGAAGCCCGCCGCGTCCATCGCGTCGGTGATCAGCGCCACGCGGTGCGCGCCCGCGTGGTGGAAGGCCAGCTCCAGCATCGCCGGGTGCAGGTGGGTGCCGTCGTTGATCAGCTCGACGGTGATCCGCTCGTCCTCCAGCAGCGCCGCGATGGGGCCGGGCGCGCGGTGCTCCAGGCCGGGCATCGCGTTGTAGAGGTGGGTGGCGACCGTGGCGCCGGCGTCGATGGCCTCGCGGGTCTGGTCGTAGGTGGAGTCGGTGTGCCCGATCGCCGCGATCACCCCGTGCTCGGCCAGCAGGCGTACGGAGTCCAGCCCGCCCGGCAGCTCGGTCGCCAGGGTGAACATCCGGGCCGCGCCGTGCGCGGCGTCCATCAGCTTGCGTACCTCGGCCGGGTCCGGGTCGCGCAGCAGGTCCTCCTTGTGCGCGCCCTTGCGGCAGGGGTTGATGAAGGGGCCCTCGAAGTGGATGCCCGCGATCTCGCCCTGCTGGGTCAGCTCGGCGAGCAGCGCGGCCCGCCGGGCCAGCTCGTCGAGGTCGCCGGTGACGGTCGAGGCGACCAGCGTGGTGGTGCCGTGCTCGCGGTGCGTGCGCACGCCCCGGAGGATCTCCTCGGGCGTGCCGGAGGTGAAGGAGGCACCGCCGCCGCCGTGGTTGTGCATGTCCACGAAGCCCGGGACGATCCAGTGGCCGGCGAGGTCGACGGCGGCGGCGCCCTCGTGGGCGCTGCCCGCGATGCGTTCGCCCTCGACGATGACGCGGCCGCCCGTGACGGTCCCGGTGGGCAGCACCACCTTGGCGCCGGAGAGAACGGTGCTGTGTGCGCTTCCGGCCATCAGGCTGGTACCTCCGTGGCGAGTAGGTCCCAGGCGAGCAGACCCGCGCCCAGGCATCCGGCGGTGTCCCCGAGGGCAGCCGGAACGATCTCGGGCAGCCGCTGGAACGTCACGCGTTCCTCGACGGCCGTCCGAAGCGGTGTGAACAAGGTTTCCCCGGCCTCGGCCAGCCCGCCACCGATGATCAGCGTGCGGGGGTCCAGCAGGGTGAGGGCGGTGACCAGGCCGTCGGCGAGGGCGCCGACGGCGGCGTGCCAGACCTCCTGGGCGCGCGGGTCGCCGGAGGCGACGGCCTTGGCGCAGTCCGCCGCGTCCGCTTCGGGGTCGCCGGAGGCGGCGGCCCAGGCGCGGGTGACGGCGGAGGCGGAGGCGAGGGTCTCCAGGCAGCCGCGCTGGCCGCAGCCGCAGGCGGGTCCGCCGGGGCGGACCACGATGTGGCCGATCTCGCCGGCGTAGCCGTGTGCGCCCGCCTCGATCCGGCCCGCGATGCCGATGGCGCCCGCGATGCCGGTGCCGAGCGGGACGAAGAGGAAGCGGTCGGCGCCGCGGCCCGCCCCGATGCGGCCCTCGGCGAGGCCGCCGGTGCGCACGTCGTGGCCCAGGGCCACGGGGACGCCGCCGAGGCGTCTGCTGAGCAGGGCGCGCATCGGTACGTCGCGCCAGCCCAGGTTCGTCGCGTAGACGGCGATCCCGTTCTCGGCGTCGACGATCCCGGGGACGGCGACGCCGGCGGCGGACGCGGTCTCTCCGTACCGTTCCACCCCCAGGTCGCGCAGCTCCGCGGCGAACTCCAGGATCGACTCGACGACGGCGTCGGGGCCCCGGTCGCGGCCGGTAGCGCGGCGCGCCTCGTGGAGCAGGGAGCCGTCCTCGGCGACGAGGGCGGCCTTCATCCCGGTGCCGCCCACATCGAGGGCGATGACGTGTTTCACGGGTTTCACAGGTGACAGTCTCGCGTGCTCGACGGGGAAAGGTCTAGTCCACTGAGAGGGATTGTTGAGTAGCCATACAAATGAAGGACCCCGGGTGCCGTCCGGTTGTGGACACTCCGCGAAAGTGGTGTAGACCTTACGTGGATCTGACGGACGACAACGGAGTGGACCGAGAGCTGTGAGAGCCCGTTATCTGAGCCTGGTGGCCTCCGGCGCCGCACTGTGCATGAGCATGACCTTGACCGGTTGTGGAACCGAGGTCCTCGGCGGGAACAACGAGGTGACCCTGCGCGTCGTGGCGGCCGACTACGGGGACAATCCCGCGAACTCCTCCGCCACGTACTGGAAGGACCTCGCCCAGCGCTTCGAGAAGGAGCAGCCGGGCATCAAGGTCGAGGTCAACGTCTACTCCTGGACCGAGGTCGACGCCAAGGTCGCCGACATGGTCAAGGCGGGCAAGGCCCCCGACGTCGCACAGATCGGCGCCTACGCGGACTACGCCGCCGCCGACAAGCTCTACACCGCCGACGAGCTGCTCTCCGTACAGACCGAGGCCGACTTCCTCGCGCCGCTCGCCGACGCGGGCAAGGTCAAGCGCGTCCAGTACGGCATGCCCTTCGTGGCCAGCACCCGGCTGCTCTTCTACAACGAGAAGCTCTTCGCCGACGCGGGCGTCATCCCGGCGAGCGCGGTGGGCACCGGCAAGGGCTGGCAGCCCAAGACCTGGTCCGAGTTGGAAGCCGCGGCCAAGAAGCTGAAGGCGGCCAAGGTCCCCACCCCCTTCGCGCTGCCGCTCGGCCGCGAGGAGGCCCAGGCCGAGACCATGAACTGGCTGCTCGCGGGCGGCGGCGGCTACACCGACAACGAGGAGTCCTACTCCCTCGACTCCCCGGACAACGTCAAGACCTTCGAGTACCTGCGCGACACCCTGGTCGGCGGCGGCCTCACCGGCCCCGTCGAACCGGCGAAGCTGGACCGCCAGGCCGCCTTCGACGGCTTCACGCGCGGCGAGGTCGGCATGCTCAACGGCCACCCGACGCTGATCAAGCAGGCCGCGGCGAAGGGCCTCAAGTTCGGCATGGTCGCGCTGCCGACCTCCGACGGCTCGGAGAAGCCCGCCATGGGCGTCGCCGACTGGGTCATGGCCTTCAAGAACGGCCACCGCAAGGAATCGGGCAAGTTCCTCGACTACCTCTACTCGGCCGACAACCAGACCGCCTTCACCAGCCGCTACGACCTGCTGCCGGTGACCACCAGCGGCTACCGGTCGATGGAGGCGGCCACCGGAGCGGGCGCGACCCAGCTCAAGACCTTCCTCCAGGCGCTGCCCTCCTCGCGGCTCTACCCGGTCGGCAAGAAGTCCTGGGCGGGCGTGAGCGAGAACATCAAGCAGAACATCGGCAAGACCGTCCAGCCGGGCGGACAGCCCGCCAAGACGCTGGAGGAGATGGCGCGCACGGCGCGGGCCGCGGACTCGCACTGATCGCGGGCGCGCGGTGGCTGTCGGTGGGCGGAGTTAACCTGGCGGTATGACGGAGGGCGGGCGGTTGACGGAGACGGAAGCCGCCGTGCTCGCGTACGAGGGGCGCACCTGGCCCGGTCCCGGCGCCAAGGAGCGGGCCATACGGGAGCGGCTCGGCATGCACCCCGTCCGCTACTACCAGCTGCTCAACGCGCTGATGGACGACCCGCGCGCGCTCGCCCACGCGCCCGGCACCGTCAACCGGCTGCGCAGGCTGCGCGAAGCCCAGCGCGCCCGGCGATAGCCCTCCTCCGGGGGGACCGTTAGGGTCGTAGGCATGGGGAGCCATCCGCACAGCCTGCCGATGAACAGCCTGCCGATGCCCGTCACCGCCGCCGGACGCGAGGGGCTCGACGCCCTGCTGCGCGAACCGCGCCGCTCCGTGATCGCCCTCGACTTCGACGGCACGCTCGCCGAGATCGTGCCCGACCCCGACCAGGCGCGCGCCCACGCCGACGCCGTGCCCGCGCTGGCCGCGCTCGCGCCGCGGGTGGCCTCGGTGGCCGTGATCACCGGGCGGCCCGCCGGGGTCGCCGTCCGCCACGGGGGCTTCGCGGGGGTGCCGGGGCTGGAACACCTCGTCGTGCTCGGGCACTACGGGGCCGAGCGCTGGGACGCGGTCACCGGGATCGTCCACACCCCCGCCGAACACCCCGGGGTGGCGGCCGTACGGGCCGAGCTGCCGGGGTTCCTGGACTCCATCGGGGCGTGGCGCGGCACCTGGATCGAGGAGAAGGGGCGCGCGCTGGCGGTCCACACCCGCCGGGCCGAGGATCCGGCGGCGGCCTTCGACGCGCTGCGGGAGCCGCTGGGCGAGCTGGCGGCGCGGCACGGGCTGGTGGTGGAGCCGGGGCGGGCCGTGCTGGAGCTGAGGCCGCCGGGGATGGACAAGGGGGTCGCGCTGACGGAGTACCTGGCGGAGGTCGGGGCCGGGGCGGTGCTGTACGCCGGGGACGACCTGGGGGACCTGGCCGCGTTCTCCGCAGTGGAGAAGGCGCGGGCCGAGGGGGTGCCGGGGCTGCTGGTGTGCAGTGGCTCTGCCGAGGTCCCCGAGCTGGCCGCCCGAGCCGACCTGACCCTCCCGGGTCCGCCCCAGGTGGCCGCCTTCCTCGCCGCCCTGGCCGCCGCCCTCTGACCCACCCCTCCGGGGGCGCCTCAAACTCCCCCAGCTACCGCTGGGAGGGGCCCCCTGGCGGGGCTGGGATTGGCCGCGCCCGGATCGGGCCGACTCGGGGGCACCATTCAGCCGCCCGGCGTTTGAGGGCCCGCCGGAGGCGAGTTCGGGTGCGGCGGAGGTGTGGGCGTCTGCGGCGCGTGGGCCCTCCGGGGGCGCCTCAAACGCCGGCGGGGCTGGGATTGGCTGCGCCCGGATCGGGGCGCCTCAAATGACGGCGGGGCTGGATCGGCTGCGCCGGATCGGGCCGCCTCGGGTCATCTTTCAGCCGCCCGGCGTTTGAGGGTCCGCCGGAGGCCTACTCGTCCGCGAGGAAGGACAGTTGGGCTTCGAGCCAGGCTGCCGGGGGGAGGGCGGTCGCGGTCGCGGACAGGCGTTTCGTGCGCTCCGCGCGCTCCGCCTCCGGCATGGACAGCGCCGCGTGCAGCGCGAGCGCCGTCTCCGTGACGTCGTACGGGTTCACCGTCAGCGCGTCCTCGCGGAGCTCCTCGTACGCCCCCGCCCCCGTCGAGAGCACCAGCGCGCACCCCGCCTCCGACACCACCGGGATCTCCTTGGCCACCAGGTTCATCCCGTCCCGCACGGGGTTCACCAGGGCCACGTCCGCCAGCCGGTACGCCGCCAGGGAGCGCGCGAAGTCGTCCTCGACCGAGACCAGCACCGGCTGCCAGTCGGACGTGCCGAACTCCGCGTTGATCTCCGCGGCCAGCTCCCGCACCGACTCCGTGTACGCGCGGTAGACGGCCAGGTCCTGCCGCGAGGGGTAGGCCGATGCCAGGTGCACCACGCGGCCGTGCCACTCGGGCCGGGTGACCAGCAGCTCCCGGTAGGCGAGCAGCCCGCGCAGGATGTTCTTCGACAGCTCCGTGCGGTCCACCCGGACGATCGCCTTGCGCCCGGCGACCTCCGTCCGCAGCGCGGCCAGCTTGTCGTTCACCTCGGGCCGGTGGGCCAGCGCCCGCAGCTCGTCGCCGTCCACGCCCAGCGGGAAGACCCGGACCGAGGTGGTCCGGCCCGACCAGACCGTGTAGCGCCGGTGCGCGATCTCCGTGCCCTGCGGGCCGCCCGGCGAAGCCGTCCCGTACGCGTCGTCCAGGTCCATCGCGTCCAGGAACGCCCGCGCCCACGCCCCGGTGTGGAAGCCCACCAGGTCCGCCCCGAGCATCCCCCAGGCCAGCTCCTCGCGGACGTAGGACGGCAGGATCCGCAGGTAGTCGTAGGACGCCCAGGGCGTGTGCGTGAAGTGCGCGATCAGCAGGTCCGGGCGCAGCACCCGCAGCATCCCGGGCACCAGCGCCAGGTGGTAGTCCTGGACGAGGACCCGCGCGCCCCGCTCCGCCTCCTCGGCCAGCGCCTCGGCGAAGGCCCGGTTGTAGGCGACGTACGACTCCCAGGCCCGGTGGAACGCCGCGTCGAAGACCGGCTCGCGCGGGACGTCGTACAGGTGGTGGTGGGTGAACCAGAGCACCGAATTGGCGATGGCGTTGTAGGCGTCGTCGTAGACCTCGGGGTCGATGTCCAGCATCCGCACGCCCGGCTCGGCGACCCCGCGGCGGACGGCCTCGCGGTCCGCCTCCGAGAGCGCCGCGCAGATCCACAGGGCGTCCGGTTGGCGGGCGAGGGCGGTGGCGAGGCCGGAGACGAGGCCGCCCCCGCCGCGCCGGGCGCTGAGGCTCCCGTCGGCGTCGAGGGCGTACGAGAGCGGACCGCGATTGGCGGCGACGAGTACCGAGAAGGCCATGCGGGCAACCTAGCCCGGCGGGCCCGCGCTCAAACTGTGAGTGGCGTCATGCCACGCGCCGGTGGGCGTATTCCTCGACGCCCCGCATGGGCGGCCGCTCCACCGTGTCCACCGGGTAGGTGTGCGGCTCGAAGCCGTCCGGGCCGCGCTCGAACTGGGTCAGCTCGGGCCGTACGAGGTGCCCGCGCGAGAGCCGCAGCTGCGCGGTCCGGTAGATCGCGGCGGCCATTCGGCCCAGCGCCCGCCCGTCCTGGTGGCGGTGCAGCCGGACGCCGACGTCCACCTGCGCGAGCGCGTCCAGACCGGCCGTGTGCAGCGCGTCCACCAGCAGGCCGAGCTCCACGCCGTAGCCGACGGGGAAGGGCAGCCGCTCCAGCAGCGAGCGGCGCACCGCGTACTCGCCGCCCAGCGGCTGTACGAATCCGGCCAGCTGCGGCCAGTGCAGGTTCAGCAGCGGGCGCGCCACCAGCTCGGTGACCCGGCCGCCCTGGCCGGGTGCGTCGCCGAGCGGGCGGTCGTACATCGCCTTGACGAACTGCACGTCCGGTTCGGTCAGCAGCGGGCCGACGATCCCGGAGACGAAGGCGGCGGAGAAGTCGCGCAGGTCGGCGTCGACGAAGCAGACGACGTCCCCGCTGGTCACCAGCAGCGAGCGCCACAGCACCTCGCCCTTGCCGGGCACCGCCGGGACCCGCGGCAGGATGTCGTCGCGGTGCACCACGCGGGCGCCCGCCTTCGCCGCGACCTCCGAGGTGCGGTCGCTGGAGCCGGAGTCGATGACGACGAGCTCGTCGACGAGCGGGACGGGCAGGGAGTCCATCAGGTCCCGGCGGATGACCTCGACGATCGCGCCGACCGTCTCCTCCTCGTTGAGCGCGGGCAAAACGACGCTGACTTTGATGCCCGATGCCCGCTTGGCCGAAATCAGCCGCTCCAGCGGTCGATCGGTGGCGGACCAGGAGCGGGCCCCCAGCCAGCGCTCCACCTCTTCCAGCACCTTCAGCACTCCCTGCTTGAGTCGTGGCCGGCCACCGATATGGCCGAAATGTGATCCATCTCGCGGTTCGGACGGCTGTCTCAACCATCCATGCCTTCGGTTACAGTCTTGAACAACGCGGAGGACCATCGCATGTCGGGGGTCCTTCCGTACAAACGCACGGGTGCGCCGCCAAGGCGCGTTCGCGCCATACCGCTCATCCAGAGGGGCAGAGGGATACGGCCCGTTGAAGCCCCGGCAACCCTCCAGTCGGTCTCGCGATTTTTGCAAAGTCAGCGAGGTCCCCGACTAGGGAAGGTGCCAAATCCGTCTCGTGGCGAAGTGCGCCACGGGGAAGATGAGGAGAAAGGGCCTCGCCGTCATGTCTGTACAGACTGTCGCCACCTCTGCCGCGACCACCGTCGATCTCGGACCCGCCATCGGGCTTTCCTGCCGCGAATGCGCCACCCGGTTCGATCTGGGTCCCATTTTCGCCTGTGCCGAGTGTTTCGGCCCGCTCGAAGTCGCCTACGACCTTCCGACCGGTGACCCCGAGGCGCTGCGCGCCGCGATCGAAGCCGGCCCGAACAACATCTGGCGCTACGCCCCGCTGCTGCCCGTCCCCGCCGACGTGGCCTCGAAGCCGAACCTGAACCCGGGCTTCACCAAGCTCGTGGACGCCGAGAACCTGGCCAAGGAGCTGGGCGTCACCGGCAAGCTCTACGTCAAGGACGACTCCGGCAACCCGACGCACTCCTTCAAGGACCGGGTCGTCGCGATCGCCGTCGAGGCCGCCCGCGCCTTCGGCTTCACCACGCTCTCCTGCTCCTCCACGGGCAACCTGGCCGGGGCCGTCGGCGCCGCCGCCGCCCGCGCCGGACTGCGCTCCTGCGTCTTCATCCCGCACGACCTGGAGCAGGGCAAGGTCGTCATGGCCGGCGTGTACGGTGGTGACCTGGTCGGCATCGAGGGCAACTACGACGACGTCAACCGCTTCTGCTCGGAGCTCATCGGCGACCCGCTCGGCGAGGGCTGGGGCTTCGTCAACGTGAACCTGCGCCCGTACTACGGCGAGGGCTCCAAGACGCTGGCGTACGAGATCTGCGAGCAGCTCGGCTGGCAGCTGCCCGACCAGATCGTCATCCCGATCGCCTCCGGCTCGCAGCTGACGAAGATCGACAAGGGCCTCCAGGAGCTGATCAAGCTCGGTCTGGTCGAGGACAAGCCCTACAAGATCTTCGGCGCCCAGGCCGAGGGCTGCTCGCCCGTCTCGACCGCCTTCAAGGCCGGTCACGACGTGGTCCGCCCGCAGAAGCCGGACACCATCGCCAAGTCGCTCGCGATCGGCAACCCGGCCGACGGCCCGTACGTCCTGGACATCGCCCGCCGCACCGGCGGTTACGTCGAGGACGTCGACGACACCCAGGTCGTCGAGGCCATCAAGATCCTGGCCCAGACCGAGGGCATCTTCGCCGAGACCGCGGGCGGCGTGACCGTCGGCGTGACGAAGAAGCTCATCGAGAACGGGCAGCTGGACCCGGCGCTGACGACCGTGATCCTGAACACCGGTGACGGCCTGAAGACCCTGGAGGCGGTGGCCGCCGACAGCGGCCAGACCGCCACCATCCGCCCGAGCCTGGACGCCTTCCGCGCCGCCGGCCTGGCCTGATCACCCCTCGAACCCCGGAAAGGCAGTAGCGCCATGAGCGTCAACGTCCGCATCCCCACCATCCTGCGCACCTACACGGGCGGCCAGGCCGAGGTCGCCGCCGAGGGCGCGACCCTCAGCGAGGTCATCGACTCCCTGGAGCAGAGCCACCCGGGCATCGCCGCCCGCGTCCTGGACGACCAGGGCAAGCTGCGCCGCTTCGTGAACGTCTACGTCAACGACGACGACGTGCGCTTCGAGAGCGGGCTGCAGACGCCGACGCCCGACGGCGTGGGCGTCTCGATCATCCCCGCCGTCGCGGGCGGCTGATCCTCCGCTCGGACGCCAGAACCTGAATTGCCCCCTCCGGTAAGAAACGGAGGGGGCAATTCTGCTTGGTTGGGCGCGGTAGAGTTGGGGAAGTCCCCACCGCTGTTCTTGCCCGGCGCATATGAACGGGTCGCGGAAGGGTTGACATTGAGTCAACATGCGTGCGCGCTATGGGTCGTTGGCGCGGTTTGTCCGGCCCGAGTTGCCCCGGAAGATTCCTAATTTTCACCCTATTTCAATGTAATGCCGTGTCCAGAATTCTCGTGGGAATGACCTGTTGCAGACAGCAGCGGTGCGGATACATTCAGCCCCGGTCGAGGCGTTCCGGCGCAAGTTCTGACCCGGGTCCGCGAAGTGCGGTCCTGCGCAAGGGCCAGTAATAGGGGAGTTAGGCATGGCTCAGGGCACCGTCAAGTGGTTCAACGCGGAGAAGGGCTACGGCTTCATCGCGGTCGACGGTGGTGCGGATGTGTTCGTCCACTACAGCGCCATCCAGATGGACGGGTACCGCACCCTTGAAGAGGGTCAGCGGGTCGAGTTCGAGATCTCGCAGGGTCAGAAGGGTCCGCAGGCGGACATGGTCAAGCTCGCAGTCGGCTAGCCGGAGCGATCGACCACCGACACACGAACGCGCGGGGCCCGCATCCTGAGACACGGATGCGGGCCCCGCGTGCGTGCGGGACCCGGGCCGGGCCCGGGCCGGGCCCGGGCGTTCACCGGGTGTTCCTCGAAGCCGCTTGCACTCGGGGGTGCCGAGTGCTAATCATTGGCGTTAGCACTCTCCAGGTGAGAGTGCTACCAAAACGAGGACCGGGTCGGTGAGGCCCACGGGGTCGGCGGGAAGGAACCGCCGGACCCACAGGCCGTCCGTCGCGGGCGCGGGCGCGGTCCGGGAGCAATCCACCGCTGTCCGGGAGGACCACTTCAGATGGCCAAGATCATTGCGTTCAACGAGGAGGCCCGGCGCGGTCTCGAGCGAGGCATGAACCAGCTCGCCGACGCCGTCAAGGTCACCCTTGGCCCCAAGGGTCGCAACGTCGTCCTTGAGAAGAAGTGGGGCGCCCCCACGATCACCAACGATGGTGTCTCCATCGCCAAGGAGATCGAGCTCGAGGACCCGTACGAGAAGATCGGCGCCGAGCTGGTCAAGGAAGTCGCCAAGAAGACGGACGACGTCGCCGGCGACGGTACGACCACCGCCACCGTGCTGGCCCAGGCGCTCGTCCGCGAGGGCCTGCGCAACGTGGCCGCCGGTGCGAACCCGATGGCCCTCAAGCGCGGTATCGAGAAGGCCGTCGAGGCCGTCTCCGCCGCCCTGCTGGCGCAGGCCAAGGACGTCGAGACCAAGGAGCAGATCGCTTCCACGGCCTCCATCTCCGCCGCTGACACCCAGATCGGCGAGCTCATCGCCGAGGCCATGGACAAGGTCGGCAAGGAAGGCGTCATCACGGTCGAGGAGTCGCAGACCTTCGGCCTGGAGCTCGAGCTCACCGAGGGCATGCGCTTCGACAAGGGCTACATCTCGGCGTACTTCGCCACCGACATGGAGCGCATGGAGTCGTCCCTCGACGACCCGTACATCCTGATCGTCAACTCGAAGATCGGCTCGGTCAAGGACCTGCTGCCGCTCCTCGAGAAGGTCATGCAGTCCGGCAAGCCGCTGCTGATCATCGCCGAGGACGTCGAGGGCGAGGCCCTGTCGACCCTGGTCGTCAACAAGATCCGCGGCACCTTCAAGTCCGTCGCCGTCAAGGCCCCGGGCTTCGGCGACCGCCGCAAGGCCATGCTCGGTGACATCGCCATCCTCACGGGCGGCACGGTCATCTCCGAGGAGGTCGGTCTCAAGCTCGAGAGCGCGGGCCTCGACCTGCTCGGCCGCGCCCGCAAGGTCGTCATCACCAAGGACGAGACCACGATCGTCGACGGCTCCGGCGACAGCGACCAGGTCCAGGGTCGCGTCAACCAGATCCGCGCCGAGATCGAGAACTCCGACTCGGACTACGACCGCGAGAAGCTCCAGGAGCGCCTCGCGAAGCTGGCCGGCGGCGTGGCCGTCATCAAGGCCGGTGCCGCGACGGAGGTTGAGCTCAAGGAGCGCAAGCACCGCATCGAGGACGCCGTCCGCAACGCCAAGGCGGCCGTCGAAGAGGGCATCGTCGCCGGTGGCGGCGTCGCGCTCCTCCAGGCCTCCGCGGTCTTCGAGAAGCTCGAGCTCACGGGCGACGAGGCGACCGGCGCCAACGCCGTCAAGCTCGCGCTGGAGGCCCCGCTCAAGCAGATCGCCGTCAACGGTGGTCTCGAGGGTGGCGTCGTCGTCGAGAAGGTGCGCAACCTTCCGATCGGCCACGGCCTGAACGCCGCGACCGGCGAGTACGTCGACATGATCGCCGAGGGCATCATCGACCCGGCGAAGGTCACGCGCTCCGCGCTGCAGAACGCCGCGTCGATCGCCGCGCTGTTCCTCACCACCGAGGCCGTCATCGCCGACAAGCCCGAGAAGGCCGGTGCCCCCGCGGGCGGCGGCATGCCGGGCGGTGACATGGACTTCTGATCCGCCCCGGGCTCCGGCCCGAGCTGATCGGCTGTTCTTCGAACGAGGGCGGCACTCCCCACGGGGGGTGCCGCCCTCGGGCGTTTGCGCGCTTCCGCGTTCCCGCGTTCCTACGCGGCGGGGCGCGCCACGAAGGTGACCGCTTCGTGGTCGCAGCCCAGGTCGATGGTCAGCGAGGCGTCGAGGGCGCGGGCGAGCCGCCGCAGCAGCGGCAGCGTGGGCACGGCGTCGGCTCCCTCGACCCGGGAGATCTTCGCCTGGGTGAGCCCGGCACGCTCGGCGAGTTGCGTCTGGGACAGTCCGAGCGCCTTGCGCCGGTCGTACACGGCCTTGGCGAAGGCCATCGCGAGGCGGATCTCCGCCCGCTCGGCCTCGACCTCGGGCGGTTCGACGTACTCCCGCGCGGCCTCCCGCTCACGGGCCAGCTTCCAGCGGCTGTGGTTCATCGCGCGTCCCCTTCCTTGCCGCGGCTGTACGTGGTGTGGGCCGGGGCGTGCTCCCGAGCGCACACGATACGGGCCGCCACGGCGCGGTCCACTTGATCCGGCTCGTGCATGCGCGTCTTGCTGAAGACCGTGAGGAGTACGATTCTGCGCCCCGGCGCGAACCAGTAGCTGATGCGCGTGGGCACGCCGTCGAGCGTGGGCCGCAGTTCGTAGACGCCGTTCCTCAGGGGGCGGGCGAACGGCATCGGGGTCAGGGGGCCTTGGGCGGCCAGCAACTCCGCGTACTCCTCGACCTTGCGGTACTGCTTGCCGGGCAGTAGCTCCAGCCAGGTCCGCACATCGGGCTCCACCTCGATCACGTACAGGTCGGCGTTCATGCGACGCACCGTATTATGTCGTATACGACATAATACGGCCGTGCGGAGCTTTCTGCCCCATCGGATGACCGGGGGCAGGGGGTTGACGGGCGGGTGGTTCACTTGCCGCATGAGTGACGTGTTCATCAAGATCTGCGGGTTGCGGACCGCGGCGGACGTGGACGTGGCGGTGGAGGCCGGGGCGGATGCGATCGGCTTCGTCTTCGCCGCCGGGAGCCCGCGTACGGTCGACACCGCCACCGCCCGCGCGTTGGCCGCCCGGGTCCCGGAGCGGGTGCTCACCGTCGGGGTGTTCCGGGGGCAGTCCGTGGCGGAGGTGCGCCGGCTCGCCGAGGAGAGCGGCGTGCGCGGGGTGCAGCTGCACGGGGAGGAGGGCCCCGAGGACTTCGCGGCCCTGCGCGCCGAGGGCCGGACCCTGCTGCGGGCCACCTCGCGGCACGTGGCGGGCTGCGGGGAGTACGGCGAGGACCTGCTGCTGCTCGACGCCCCCGACCCGGGCTCGGGCAAGCCCTGGAACTGGGGGTCCGAGGAGTTCACCGCGCCGCGGGGCCGCTGGCTGCTGGCGGGCGGGCTGACCCCGGACACCGTCCGCGAGGCCGTACGGGCCACCGGGGCCTGGGGCGTCGACGTCTCCAGCGGGGTGGAGCGGGCGCGCGGGGTCAAGTCGCCCGAGCTGATCCGGGCGTTCGTCGAAGCGGTGCGGAACGCCCCGCGCCCATAGCCGCTCGTGTTCGTACGATTACTCTGAGCGAGAATTCGAGTGTGGCGCGGCGTCCGGCGGGCAGCTCTTCACCATGGTCTCGGACATGCTCGAACGACTGTGGCGGCTCACCCGCCGCCTCGACCCGAGGGAGGGCGGGGGGCTGCTGCCGGGTCCTCGCCGCGCTCCCGTCTTCACCGCCGACTTCACCTCGCCCACCCAGTGGGTCGCCGGCCGCTCGTGGGCGTATCCCCGCGGCGGCCCGGTCAATCCGGGCGACAACAAGCTCGACCACCTCGTCGAGGACCCCGCCTACAGCCGCGGCGGGGTCTTCCGGGCGACGCTGCGCCCCGACGGCGACTGGAACAGCGGGCTGCTCACCACCGAGGGCAGCGACGAGGGCTTCATGGTGCGCACCGGCGACGTGCTGGAGGCCCGGGTGAAGCTGCCGGTGGGGCGGGGCGCCTGGCCCGGGATCTGGACCTGGCGCGACGGCGGCCAGGAGATCGACGTCTTCGAGTACCACCCGGACAACCCGGACCTGCTGGAGCTGTCGAACCACGTCCGCGAGGCGCACCTCTACTACCGCGACCCGGTCGTCCGGCCCGGCGGCTGGGTCGACCTCAAGGTCGAGTTCGGCAGGTCGTCGGTCATCTGGTGGGTCAACGGCTCCCGGGTCTTCAGCGACGGCCGGGGCGTCGGCCGGTCCTGGCACGCGTACCTCATCGTCAACCTCTCCGTCTGCGCGGGCCGTTACCACCCGGCGCCGGACCCGGGCGTGACGGAGCTGTCCTACGAGGTGTCGGCGCTGCGGGTGTACCGGCGCTAGCGGGGCCGGGGCGGGCCGGTCGGCCGTCGGGGCCAAGGGCCGGGCGGGGCGGGGCCTTCGGGCCCTGCGGCCGCGGACCAAGGTCCCTGTCCGGGGGCCTTCCGCCCCGGGAGACTTCGAGCCATGGACTCCCTGGCCTCCCTCGACTCGCTGATCGTCGACGTCAACGATCGCTTCTGGACCTACCTGCTGATCCCGCTGGTGGTCGGGGCCGGCCTGTACTTCACGGTCCGGTCCGGGGGCGTGCAGCTGCGGCTGCTGCCGGAGATGTTCCGGGTGGTCAAGGAGAAGACGCCGCCGCGCGCGGACGGGCGCAAGCAGGTCTCGTCCTTCGGCGCCTTCACGATCTCCGCGGCGGCGCGGGTCGGCACCGGCAACATCGCCGGTGTTGCCACCGCGATCACCCTGGGCGGCGCGGGCGCCGTCTTCTGGATGTGGGTGATGGCGCTCATCGGCGCGGCCTCCGCCTTCGTGGAGTCGGCGCTCGCCCAGCTCTACAAGGTGCGGGGCGCCACCGGCGCGTACCGGGGCGGTCCGGCGTACTACATGCAGCGCGCCCTCGGTAAGCGCTGGCTCGGGGTCCTCTTCGCGGTGACGATCACGCTCACCTTCGGCTTCGTCTTCAACGCGGTCCAGGCGAACACGATCGCCTCCGTGGCGACGGGCTCGCTGCCGCAGACGGAAGGGGCCTGGTTCGCGCCCGCGCTCGGCGTGCTGCTGGCCGCGCTGCTGGGCCTGGCGGTCTTCGGCGGGGTCAAGCGGATCGCGTCCGTGACCACGGTGCTGGTGCCGGTCATGGCGATCGTCTACCTGCTGCTCGGCGCGGCGGTCGTGCTGCTGAACCTGTCCGAGTTCCCCCGGGTCATCGCCGACATCGTCGGCGGCGCCTTCGGCTTCCGGGAGCTGGCGGCGGGCGGCATCGGCGCGGCGATCCAACAGGGCATCCGGCGCGGCATGTTCTCGAACGAGGCGGGCCTGGGCTCGGCCCCGAACGCGGGCGCGGCGGCGGAGGTCTCGCACCCGGTCAAGCAGGGCCTCGTACAGTCCCTGGGCGTCTTCTTCGACACGCTGCTCGTGTGCACGATGACCGCCTTCATCGTGCTCGTCACCAACCCCGAGCCGGTCGGGCGCCAGGGCGCGGACCTGACGCAGACCGCGCTGAGCGACACGCTGGGCAGCTGGGCCGGGCACCTGCTGACGGTGGTCGTCTTCATGCTCGCCTTCAGCAGCATGATCGGGAACTACTACTACGGCGAGTCCAACATCCAGTTCATCACCCGCAAGCGGTGGGTGCTGCCCTCGTACCGGGTGCTGGTGCTGGGCACGGTCGTGCTCGGCTCGCTGGGCTCGGTCTCGGTGGTGTGGAACCTGGCGGACGTCTTCATGGGCTTCATGGCCCTGGTGAACCTGCTGGCGATCCTCCCGCTGTCGACGATCGCCTTCCGCCTCCTGGAGGACTACCGCGCCCAGCGCCGCGCGGGCCTGGACCCGGTCTTCACCCGCGACCGCATGCCGGACCTGCGGGGCGTCCAGTGCTGGGACCCGGTCCGGGTGACGGTCCCGGCGGCGGCGGGACGGCACTGACCTCCTAGGCGGGAGCGGGCGCGCGCCGCGCGGACGCGCGCCCGGCGAGCAGGAGCAGGGCGGCCGGCACGAGGCCGAGCGGGAAGCCGGAGGGCTCCAGGATCCAGGCGCCGACGAGGACCCACGCGCCCACGACCCAGCCCAGGTAGCGCGGGACCTCCTGGCCGGTCCGCGCCATCCGCGACACGAGCAGCCCGAGCAGGACCAGCGGTACGGCGAAGCTGCCGGGCAGGGCCCAGAACTCGGCCATGGAGGCGGCGTTGGCGGGGTCCTTGATCGCGGCTTCGCCGTGCAGCGCGCCGCCGATCCAGTCGCCCCATCTCGGCCAGGTCCTCGCGGTGAAGGCGGCGATGTGCAGGGCGCCGATCGCCACGCTGGTGCGCCCGGCCCAGACGTTCAGGCCGCGGGCGCGGTCCGTACCGGTGGGCACGGTCGCAGTTACGGTACTGACAGTTTCGATACTCATAGTTCCGTATAGTGGACCCGTGCAGCCTTCGAAGCAACCCCCCGGCCGACCGCGGGACGCCCGCGTGGACGACGCGATCCGAGACGCCGTACGGGAGTTGGTGGCCGAGGTCGGATACGCCGCGCTGACCGTGGACGCCGTGGCCGCCCGGGCGCGCGTGGGCAAGGCCGCGATCTACCGCCGCCACGCCTCCCGCGGCGAGCTGGTCTTCTCCGCCCTCGTCCACGGGCGCGCGCCGCAGCCGCTGGCGGACACGGGCACGCTGCGCGGGGACCTCACCGCGCTCGCGGAGCTGATCCTCGGGATCTTCTCCGATCCGGTCGCGGCCGCCGCGACCCCCGGCCTGCTCGCCGACGTGAAGCAGCAGCCGGAGATCGCCGCCCGCTTCCAGGCGACCTTCATCGCCGAGGAGCGGGCCCTGGTGACGCAGCTCCTGGAACGGGCCGTCGCGCGCGGCGAACTGGCCGCCCGGCCCGACCCCGCGCTGGTCCACGCCGCCGTCCTCGGCACGGTCTTCGCCTGGGTGTTCCTCCTGGAGCAGCCCCCCGGCCCCGACCTCGCGCCGCGCATCGCCGCGATGGCCCTGGTGGCGTGCGGGGGCGTCGGCTAGGCCGTCCCCGGAGGGGTCTTCAAGGGATGGGCAAGACCCGAAGGGGCCGCCGGTCTAGGGTTGCTGGCACATGCCTCAGGGGAAGGGGACCCGATGCTCGCTGCGGGCGGTCGCGCGTGGGAGTACCTGCTGGAGAGCTGGCGCGACCTGGACGTACCCGAAGGCTGGCGTGCCGAGATCGGCGGCGGCCGGATCATCTTGTCGCCGCCGCCGGACCGCCATCACCACGGAACGCTCTCGCTCCTCCAGCGCGCGCTGTACGGCGTGCTGCCGGCGGAGTGGGGGCTCTACCAGCGGCTCGGGATCGGGATCGCGGGCCGGGACGAGCTGTGCGTACCGGACCTGGTGCTCGTGCCGTCGGTCGTGGTCGCCGGTGTCAGCCCGGAGGTCAACCACCCGGTCGACGCGGCCGAGGCGCTGCTCGTCGTGGAGATCACCTCGAAGAGCAACGCCGAGGACGACCGGAAGAAGAAGCTCTGGGCGTACGCCCACGCCCCGGTCCCGGTCTACCTGTTGATCGACCGCTTCGACGAGCACGGGCCCACGGCCACCCTGTTCACCGAACCCCGGAACGGCGCGTACAAGCACGCGGACCGCGTGGCGTTCGGTGAGGGGCTGGTGCTGCCGGAGCCGTTCGCGCTGACCCTGGACACCGGGGCCTTCCCGCGCTGACGGCCCGACCGGGTGAGGGAGGAGCGATTCTGCTCGCGCGGGCGGGAGTTGGCCCGGGGCGTGCGCTCGTGCTTCGGGTATCCAGGGGCTCCCACCGCCGAAACCCGGAAGGTCGCGATGAGACTCTCCCGCCCCGCCCTGCTGGTCGCCGCCGCCCTGCTCGCCCTCTACGTGCCGACGGCCTCGGCGCAGGCGGTACCGCCCGCCCCGAGGGCCGCGGAGACCCTGACCCGCGTCACCGGTGAGCGGGTGGAGATCCCGGACGAGTATCCCGCCGTCCTGCACACGGCCCGGGCCGACTGTCCGGCCGGCCAGGTGCCCACCGGGGGAGGGGTGACCACCTACGGGAACAGGTTCAGGTTCTCCCTCACCAGCTCCTACGCGCAGGGGCGCAGCTGGATCGTCACCGGCAGGAACGACGACACCCTGCGGGCCGGGACCGTCGCCGCCACGGTGGTCTGCTCGACGGCTCCCCACCGCCAGGTCTTCGGCGGCCGCGTCACGCTGGAGAGGGGCCAGGTCGTCACCCTCCACCAGCCCTGCCCCAGCGGCGAGGTGCCCACCGGCGCCGGGGCAGGGGCGACGCGGAACGCGTGGTCACCCAGAGTTCGCTCCCCGCCCTCAACACGTGGGAGGTCAGCTACTGGAACAACAGCGGGATGACCCGCACGGTGGAGCCCTTCGTCGTCTGCTCGACCGCGCCGCACCACGCGGTCGCAGGGCGGACGGGCTCGGTGTCGAGGGGCGGCAGCGGAACCTCTCTGGCCCAGTGCCCGGACGGCCAACAGGCCACCGGCGGCGGAGGGTTCAGCAAGAACGACACCGAGCTCATCCTGACGACGTTCGAGGGCGACGGCTGGCGCGCCACGAGCGCCAGCTATTCGCCGGACTTCCAGCAGGTGACCGCGTTCGTGGTGTGCACGGGCGGCTGAGCGCCTAGCCGAGGGCGGCGACGAAGGCGCTCCAGGCGGGACCGTTGAAGGTCAGGTGGGGGCCGTCGGGGCGCTTGCTGTCCCGGACCGGGACGAGGTCCGGGTGGCCGTGACCTTCGGCCACCTCGACGCAGTTGCCGCCGTCGCCGCCGCTGTGCGTGGACTTGCGCCAGGTGGCCATCTCCAGGCAGTCGCCGCCGTCGCCCGCGCTGTAGCTGGACTTGTGCCACCGGGCCGTCGAGAGGTCGTACTCACGCGTGCTGATCATTCTCGAAATCCTCCGCCACCGACTCGATCATGGCCAGGGATTCGCGCGGCGACAGCGCATTGGCCGTGAGGAGATCGTAGGTCAGGGTGTGGTGGGCCACCGTGGCCGGATCGTCGACCAGTTGGCCCGTCCCGAGGCCCGTGACGTAGGCCAGCGGAGGAGCGTCGTCGAAGCTCATCAGCTTGAGGGGCCCGGCCAGAGCGGCGTGCGGGCCCGCGCTGAACGGCAGCACCTGCACGATGATCCGGTGCGACCGGATCAGCCTCGCGATGTGTCGCAGGTTCTCGGCCAGCACCGCTTTTTGGTCGCCCGCGCGGCGCAGGACTGCCTCGTCGATCACGCACCACAACAGCGGTGTCGTCGGGTCATCGAGCAGAGCGGCTCGTGCGAGCCGGTTCGTGACCAGCTCGTCGATGACCGGCTCGGGGGCCGTGGGCTGGTACGCACGGAACACCTGGCGGGCGTACGCCTCCGTCTGCAACAGCCCCGGGATGATCAGCGGGGCGTACTCCCGGATGCCCGTGGCCATCGCTTCCGCCTCGGCCGCCGCGGCGAAGTGGTCCGGGTACTTCGATTTGGCCGCCGCCTCGCAGTTGCGCGCGAAGAAGCCGCCGGTGTCGAGGATCTCGTCGATCCGGCTGGCGATGTCCAGGTGCATCCGCCGCGTGCCGGCTTCCAGTTGGCCGATGAACGAGCCGCTCACGAAGAGGGGTTCGCCCAACTCGGCCTGGCTGAGGCCCGCGCGGTCGCGGGCCACGCGGAGTTCCGCGCCGAGGAGGGCGCGGGGGGACGAGGAGGGATCGAGGGGCTTTGGTGGCATGCCAACTCCTTGGTCAACACGTCCGGTTGTTGCGGGGTTCGCATTGAAAGGCTAGCGAGCGGGTCGCCACGCTGTGTGTAGAAATCGATTACTCAGAGCGAAAGGTGACATGTGATGGTGATGACCCCCAAGGAGCGGCGCCAGGCCGCCGAGGAGGCCGTCTGGCAGCTCAAGGCGGCCCTGGACGGCGTGGGGGTGGTGTTCCCGTCCCTCGGTGTGGACGTGGTGTCCGCGGCCGGGACGTACGGGCTCCCGCTCGTCGACCTCGGGCGCTGCAACCTGGACACCGCGATGCGCCTGGCCGCCGTGCTGCACGAGCGGGCCCACCCGTGACGACCTACGCTGGATGTCGGGTTTGTTCTCGTACGGCGGGAGTCGGGCCATGACGCACTCGTCCATGCGGTTGCGCAGGGGGGCCGTGACCGCGGTCGCGGCCGGGATGCTGCTGGTGCCGCTCGCCGGTGGGGCGGCCTTCGCCCAGGGGACGGCCGTGCCGGGCGTCTCCGCCGCGACCGATCCGCCGGTGGCGCCCGGGACCGTACGGCAGCTGACGCCCGCCGTGGCCAAGCAGCTGGACGCGGCCGTGCAGCGGATCATGACCGAGGCGAAGGTGCCCGGGGTGAGCGTGGGGCTGTGGACGCCGGACAAGGGTGAGTACGTCCGCTCCTTCGGCGTCGCCGACAAGGCCACCGGGCAGAAGATGGCCCGCGACCTGTACATGCGGATCGGCAGCGAGACGAAGACCTTCACCGTGACCGCCCTGCTCCAGCTCGTGGACCAGGGCAAGGTGAAGCTGGACGACACCATCGACACGTACGTCAGCGGGGTGCCCAACGGGGACAAGATCACGCTGCGGCAGCTGGCGGAGATGCGCAGCGGGCTCTTCAACTACTCGGCGGACGAGGGCTTCTACAAGGCGCTGACCAGCAATCCCGACAAGCCGTTCACGCCGCAGCAGCTGCTGGACTACGCCTTCAAGCACCCGGTGCTCTTCGCGCCGGGGGCGAAGTTCTCCTACTGCAACACCAACCTGATCCTGCTCGGCCTGGTGGTCGAGAAGCAGAGCGGGCAGCAGCTCGCGGACTACGTCGACGAGCACGTCCTGACCCCGGCGGGGATGGACCGGACGCTCTTCCCGAAGGGCGCGGAGTTCCCCGAACCGCACGCGCAGGGGTACACGGAGCAGACGGCCAGCGGGAAGGTGGAGGACTCGGCCGACTGGAACCCCTCCTGGGGGTGGGCGGCCGGGGCGATGATCTCCACCCTCGACGACCTGCACACCTGGGCGCCGACGGTGGCCACGGGCGTCCTGCCCGACGGCAAGGACATGCTGAGCCCGGCCACGCAGAAGGACCGGCTGGACACGATCAAGACCACGATCCCGGGGGCGGGTTACGGCCTCGGAATCTTCAAGGTGCAGGGTTGGATCGGGCACAACGGTTCGCTGCCGGGCTACGAGTCGCTGACCGTCTACCTGCCCGAGGCGAAGGCGTCGCTCGTCGTGGTGCTGAACACCGACGTCAACTACAAGGGCGCGGAGCCCTCGACGGTCTTCGGCGAGGCGATCACGAAGATCGCCTCGCCGGGGAACGTCTTCAACCTGCCCGCCGCACCCGCGGCGCGGTGACGGCGGTGCCCGTGGACTACGACATCGCCGGTTCCTTCGCGGGGGCCGGCGGGGGCGTGCCGTCCGTGCCGTGCGTGCCGTCCGCGGTGGTCGCGGCCGGGTCGGTGGCGGCCGCGGTGGCCGGGTCCGGCTCCGGGTCGGTGTTGAGGTCCACCAGCATCTGCTTCGTGAAGCCGAAGAAGTAGGTGGCGAGGAAGCCGACCGCGTAGCCGACGGCCAGGCCGCCCGCGTAGATGGCGATCGTCATGCCCAGCCCGCCCTTGCCGTTGAGCAGGGGGAACAGGGCCCAGCCCGAGGGGCCGATCGCGGTCGAACCGAAGGCCGAGCCGAGCTGGTTGAAGAGGCCGATGAAGGCTCCGCCGGCCGCGCCGCCGACGCAGGCGGTGACGAAGGGGCGGCCCAGCGGCAGCGAGACGCCGTAGATCAGCGGTTCGCCGACGCCCAGGAAACCGGCCGGAAGGGCGGACTTGATGGTGCGGCGCAACGATCCGTTGCGCGGGAGGCGGTAGTAGACCGCGATGGCCGCGCCGACCTGGCCCGCGCCGGCCATGGCGAGGATGGGGAGCAGGACGGTGTAGCCGGTCTGCTCGATCAAGGTGGTGTGGATCGGGATCAGTGCCTGGTGCAGGCCGAGCATGACCAGGGGGAGGAAGAGCCCGCCGAGGACCAGCCCGGCGAAGGCGCCGCCGGTGGCGAGCAGCCAGGTGGCGAAGGTCCCGATGGCCCGGGAGGCCTCACCGGCGAGGAACATCAGGCCGAAGATGGTGACCAGGCCGGAGATCAGCACGGTGAGGGTCGGCGTGACGAGGACGTCGAGGGCCTCGGGGACCCAGCGCCGGCACCACTTCTCGACGTAGACGGCGAGCAGTGCGGCGGCGAGGGCGCCGAGCACGCCGCCCTGGCCGGGGGAGAGCTGCTGGCCGAAGACGTCGATCTTCGCGACGCCGGGGAAGACGATGATCGCGGCGACGGCGCCGCCCAGGATCGGCGTGCCGCCGAACTCCTTGGCCGTGTTGTAGCCGACGAAGACGGCGATCAGCGACATGAAGCCGGAGGCCATCGCGGCGAGGGCCGGGACGATGGTGGGCAGCCAACCGAAGTTCGTCAGCAGGCCGTTGAGGCCCGCGATGATGCCGCAGCCGATGAGGGCGGGGATCAGCGGGACGAAGATGTTGGCGACGCGGCGCAGGAAGAGCTTGAGGGGGGTCGAGTTCTTCGCCTTCTGGGCCTGCTTGATGGCCGCGCCCTGGGCGGCGAGCTCCTCGGCGGTCACGGTGTGCGGGGACGGCGGGGCCGCGGGCGTGGCCGGTGCGGGGGCCGCGGCGCGTTCCTCGGCGACGAGGGCTTCCAGCTCGGGGGTGACGCGGGCGACCGTACCCGGGCCGAGGACGATCTGGTACGTGTCGTCCTCGACGACGCCCATGACCGCGGGCAGGGCCTTGAGGGCCTCGTCCTGGACGAGGGTGCGGTCGCGCAGGCCGATCCGCAGGCGGGTCATGCAGTGCGCGATCGAGGTGATGTTGTCGGGGCCGCCGACCAGCGGAAGGATCGCGGCGGCGGTGGCGCGGTTCTTGTCTGTGGACATGGTGCGGGTCGTCCCTCGGTGGTGGCGGTCAGGTGGTGGGGGCGGGGCGCGCGGCGGTGAGCGCTTCGCGGAGGTGGCCGTGGGAGGACTCCAGCAGGTCCGCGGCCGTGGGGGCGTCGACCGCGCCGAGGATGACGAGGATCGCGTGCTTGACCTCGCCGCCGGTGGCGCCGAGCGCGGCCTCGATCTCGTCGTCCGGGGCGCCGGTGGCGAGGGCGACGATGCGGCGGGAGCGGGCGCGCAGCTTCTCGTTGGAGGCGCGCAGGTCGACCATCAGGTTCCCGTAGGTCTTGCCGAGGCGGATCATCACGATCGTCGAGATGAGGTTCAGGACGAGCTTCTGGGCGGTCCCGGCCTTGAGGCGGGTGGAACCGGTGAGCAGCTCGGGGCCGACGACGACCTCGACGGGGTGTTCGGCGGCCGCGCCGAGCGCGGAGTCCGCGTTGCAGGACAGGCCGACGCTGAGCGCGCCGCGGGTACGGGCGAACTCGACGGCGCCGATGGCGTACGGGGTGCGACCGGAGGCCGAGATGCCGATGACCGTGTCGTCGGCGGTCAGGCCGAGGGCGGTGAGGTCCGCGACCGCCAGCTCCGGGGAGTCCTCGGCGCCCTCGACGGCCTTGACCATGGCGGAGGGGCCGCCCGCGATCAGGCCGACGACGACGGAGGGGTCGGTGTTGAAGGTGGGCGGGCACTCGCTCGCGTCCAGGACGCCCATCCGACCGGCGGTGCCGGCACCGGCGTAGATCAGGCGGCCGCCGCGGGCCATGCGCTCCGCGATGGCGTCGATGGCGGCGGCGATCCGCGGGAGCTGTGCGGCGACGGCCGTGGGGACGGCGGTGTCCTCGGCGTTCATGGCGCGGGCGATGTCGAGGGTGGGGAGGCGGTCGATGTCGGCGAGTTCGGGGCGGAAGGCCTCGGTGGTGAGGGTGTCCAGTTGGGCGCGGAGGTCGCTGGCGCTGGCCTGGTGGGTGGGCATGGGTGGCTCCTTGCGGGTGTGCGGGTGGTCTGTGGCCGTGTTGTTGGCCTCCGGCGGGCCCTCAAACGCCGGGCGGGCTGGATTTGGGTGGGCGGGGGGTTGTCGGTGTGGTGGTGCGGTGGCGGGGGGCCAGGGCTTCGTAGGAGGCGGCCAGGGCGGGGGCGGCCGTGGCGAAGGAGGCCTGCGCGATGCCGACGAAGAGGCAGTCGACGACGAGCAGTTGGCTGGTCCGGCTCGACATGGCCGCCGGGCGCAGCTCGGTCTCCCGGGCCGCGGAGGTGGCGAGGACGAGGTCGGCGTAGTGGGCGACCGGCCCGCCGGGTCGGCCGGTGACGGCGATGGTGGTGGCGCCGTTCTCGAAGGCGTGGCGCAGCGGCTCGATCACGTCGCCGGTGGCGCCGGAGTGCGTGATCGCGACGGCCACGTCCCCGGGGCGCAGCAGGACGGCGTTGGTGATGGCCAGGTGCGGGTCGCCGTGCGCGTGGGCGATCAGGCCGATGCGGAGCAGCTTCTGCGCGAGGTCCTGGGCGACCAGGGAGGAGGCGCCGACGCCGTAGATGTCGATGCGGCGGGCGGCGGCCAGCGCGTTGACCGCGGCCGCCAGCTGGGCGTGGTCCAGCCCGGCCGCGGTCTCGGCGAGGGTCTGCTGCTCCTCGTAGGCCAGCTTGGCGATGACGTCCGCGATCGGGTCGTCCACGGCTATGTCGGCGGTGAGGGCGGGGGCGGCGCCGGATTCCTGGCGGGCGGCGATCGCGGCGAGCGCGAGGCGCAGGTCCCGGTAGCCGGGGTAGCCGAGCAGGCGGGCGGTGCGGACCACGGTGGCCTCGCTGGTGCCGGTACGGGCGGCCAGCGCGGTGACGGTGAGCTTCGAGCAGTCGGCCGGATCGGCGGCGACGGCCTCGGCGACGACCAGCATGGAACGGGTCATGGCGGGGCCCAGCGTGCGGATCTTGGCGCGCAGGGTCTCGGGGCCGGGGATCACGGCGGGGGCGATCGGGGCGACCGGGGCCGGGGCCGGGGCCGGGGCCGTCACCGGGCTCCGGCTGAAAGTTTCCTTCTGGTTTTCGCTCACCCCTGAAAGATATTTTCACGCGGTTGCGGGCGTCAAGGCGCCATAAGTCACCTGCCGGGCGGGACCTTCGCCACTTGGGGCGCGGGGGTCCACAATGACTCGTATGGACCACGCGACCCCCCTGGAGCAGGCGCTGCACGCCGCTCGTGCTCTCGTACTCGCCGACCTCATCGCGGGTGAGGTCGCCGACGCCGATGTCGTCTCCCTCGTCGAGGACTCGGTCGTGCACCGCCGCTGGTGGGCGGAGCAGTGGCCGGAGGGGGCCGACTACCTCGCCGGGCTCGTCGCCCAGGACGTGCAGGACGCGCTCCTGGAGAAGCACGGGCGCTGGCCGCTGTGTCCGGTCTGCTCGCACTCCGACCTGCACGCGATGGACGTGGACCCGGAGTTGGGGCCCGATCCGCACTGGGTGTGCGGGAAGCAGGGCGTGAAGGTGGCGGCCGTGGGCGGGCTCGGCTCCGTCCTCGGTCACTAGGGCCGGGGCCCGGGTGACCCTCTACATCGACCCGCCGACCTGGCCGGGGCACGGCCGGATGTGGTCGCACCTGGTCAGCGACGTCTCCTTCGAGGAGCTGCACGCCTTCGCGGCGGCCATCGGTTGCCCGGAGCGGGCCTTCGAGCGCGACCACTACGACGTCCCCTCGCACCGGTACGCGGACGCGGTGCGCGCGGGCGCCGTCGAGGTGGGCAGCAAGGAGATCGTCCGCCGGATCACGGCGGCCGGCCTGCGCCGACCGAAGGGCCGCCCGTCGGCCTGAGCCGTCCGCGTCGTCGGTCCGTGCCGTTCGTCCGCCTGAGTCGCCCGCCCGATAGGCCGTGGAACGCGATCATGGCAAGGGCGCGATCGCGCCACGTGGGCGCTGGTGTGTCGGGTGGGTCCCGTGGTGGGGAGCGGGGGGTCCGGCGCGCGGCCGGATGTGGCCGTCCGTGAGCCGGTGGAGCCCGGAAGGTCCGGCTTCCGGTGCGCTGGAGCGGGTAACTCCGTTGCTGCGGAGGGTCGGAGAAGTTCCTGGCTGAAGCGGTGGTTCCGGTCGAGGGGGACGTGCGGAGGCCGTCGTGGGCCCCGTTTTTGCGCCGCGAAGGGGCCGCTCCGGCATTTCTTTCGGTTGGCCGAAAAACAGCTCCCGGCGCAATGCTGCCGCAATGAAAGGTGTGAGGGCGGGCACCGAACAGGCGCTCTGATGTATCGATCATTTGTTCGCTTCACGAACCCGATGGGGGACACATGCGCATCGAAATGATTCTCGCCAACGACACGTCCGACCTGGACCTCGACCTCAGCATCTCCGAGGTCTCCGACCAGTCGCAGGAGTTCGGCGCCGGTACCTTCACCTCGCCGAGCAGCTACGCCATCGGCACCCGCTGCCCCACTTGCTGCTGACGCGGTAGACGTGATGTGAAGCGGGGCGGGCCGGTGCCCGCCCCGCTTCTTCGTACCGACACGGGGGATGAACGACGTTGGACCTCTTCGAGGTGCGAGGACCGGTGCTCGTGCGCATGGCGAGCACACCGCGCGGGAGCGCCGAAGCCCGGATCGACGCGGCCGATCCCGTCCCGGGCCTGCGCCTGCTGGCCGCCGACCCGCTGCTGCGCCAGGCCGTCGAGGTCGCCAGCGGCAGCCTCTCCCTGAGCCTCCAGCGCCTCGCCACCGACGCGGGCGCCGCCGCCCTCGGCCGCAAGCGGACCCTCAGCGCGGCCCGGACCCTCACCCGCTACGCCCGCCGCGCGGGCGGGCGCCCCACCCCCTTCGGCCTCTTCGCCGGCGTCTCCCGGGCCCGCTTCGCCACGGCGGCCGCGGCGGCCACGACGGAGCCCACCGCCCCGCCCACCGGTCCGACCACCGCCCCCGCGGAGGTCGCAGTCCGGCTCGACGGCGCCTGGCTGCACCGGCGGGTGCGCGACTGGCTCGCGGTGCCCGAGGTGCGTCGGCGCACCGACGTGGTGCTGAACGACCTGTGCGTGCGCCGCGACGGGAGGCTCGTGCGGCACACCGGCGAGCGGGAGGTCTCGGTCCAGGACAACGCGCTCGTCGCCGTCGTCCGCGAGGCCGCCGCCCGCCCGGTCCCGTACACCGACCTGCTCGACGCCCTGGTCGAGCGCTTCCCGACGGTCGGCGCCGAGCGCATCGACGGGCTGCTGGCCGGACTCGTCCAGCACGGCTTCCTGCTCACCCCCCTGACCCCGCACCGCATCGACGCCGCGCTCCTCGACCGGATCGAGGCCGCCGTGGCCGGGGCGGTCCCGGGCGCCGCCGAAGGGCTGCGCGCGGTCCGCACCGCGGCCGCCGCGCACGAGGCGGACCGGCCCGGCGAGGGGCACGCGTCCTGGCGGGCCCTGCTGGACGCCGTACGCGCCCTCGACGGACCGGACGGCGGGAGCGGCGCGCGGGCGCGGGGCGGGGCCGGGGAGCGGCCGCCCGTCCACGTCGACCTGCGGATGCCCGCCGACCTCGTGCTGCCCGAGGCGATCGGCGAGGAAGTGCGCCGCTACGCCGCCGCGATCTGGGCGATGACCCCGCAGTGGACCAGCCTCGACCACATGCGGGACTACCGCGAGCGGTTCATCGAGCGCTACGGCACCGCCTGCGCCGTCCCGCTCGGCGACCTCGTCGACCCGCACCGCGGGCTCGGCCTGCCGCCCTCCTACGGAGCCCCCGCGCCCGCGCACCCGCGCACCGGCCCCGGCGAGGACGCCGACCGCCCGCGCCGCGCGGCCATCGCGGAACTCACCCAACGGGCGGTCCTCGACGGCGGCGACATCGAGCTCACCGACGCGGACGTGGCCCGGCTGGCCACCGCCGTCGGACACGACCCGGCGGCCCGCGCCCCGCGCACCCTCGAACTCTGCTTCCAGGTCCTCGCCGACAGCCAGGAGGCCCTCGACCGGGGCGAGTTCACCCTGCTCGGCAGCCCGCACATCGGCTCCTGGACGGCCGGTGCGACCGCGGGCCGCTTCGCCGCCGTCACCGGGCTCACCGAAGAACTGCGGGCGTTGGCGGTCGGCCCCGACCCGGACCCGGGCGCGGACCCCGCCGACGAGCCGATCCTCGCGCAGGTCGACGTCATGCCCACCGATCCGCGCTCCCTGAACATCGTGCAGGTCCCGCCGCTGCTGGAGCACCGGATCCCGATCGGCGTCGCCGACGACCGCGGCGATCCGCACTGCCTGGACTGGCGCACCCTGCTCGTCGCCGCCGGGGAGGACGGGCTGCGCCTGCTGCACGGGCCCACCGGCCGCCCGGTCGTCCCCGTCTTCCCGCACATGCTGGCCCTCGACGCCCAGGCCCCGCCCGTCGCCCGCTTCCTCAGCGACCTCGCCGCGGCCCGCCCGCGGGTGTGGTCCGGGTGGGACTGGGCCGGGCTCGACGTGCTCCCGTACCTCCCGAGCGTCCGCTACGGCCGCGTGATCACCGCCCCGCGCCGCTGGCTCGCCGGGCGCGGGCTGCTGGACGCGGCCCGCTCCTCCGACGACTCCGTGTGGGAGGAGGGGCTGCGCGCCTGGCGGCGCCGGGGGCGGGTGCCCGACCGGATCCAGATCGCCCGCAACGACCAGATGTTCCCCGTCGACCTGAGCGAGCCCTGGGACCAGGGGCTGCTGCGCGCCGAACTGACCGCGAAGGAACCCCGGTTCCAGCTGTACGAGGACCTCACCGCCGGTGGCGCCGGGCTCGGCTGGAACGGCGGACACAGCACCGAGATCGTCGTCCCGCTGGTACGGGCCGCCCGCGCCGCCGGGCCGACCCCGCCCGGCGGGCCCGCGCCGCTCGCCCGCTCCGCCGTGCGCACCGCGCCCACCGCCGTCCACCTGCCCGGCGAGGACTGGCTCTCCCTCAAGCTGTACGCCGAGCCGGGCGTCCACGACGCGCTGCTCGCCGACCACCTCCCGCGGCTGCTCGCCGAGGTCGACGCGGACGTGGACCGCTGGTTCTTCCTGCGCTACCGCGATCCCGATCCGCACCTGCGGATCCGGCTGCACGGCGACCCGGCGGCGCTGCACGCGCGGGTGCTGCCCGCCGTGGCCCGGCACGTGCGCCGGTTGGTCGAGGCGGGCACCGTGCGGACGCTGGTCCTGGACACCTACCGGCCCGAGACCGACCGCTACCTGGGGGCGGCCGCCCAGGAGGCGGCCGAGGGGCTCTTCCTCACCGACAGCCGGTCCGCGCTGATCCAGCTGCGGGCCCGGCGCGCCGGGGCGGCCGCGGTGCCCGACGAGGTCCTCGCCGCCGCCGGGCACGCGGTCCTGCTGGACTCCCTCGGGGAGTGGGACTGGTGCGCCTGGGCGGACCACATGTTCACCAAGGGCCCCGACCACGAGGTCTACCAGCGCCACCGCGCCCTCGCCGACGAGCTGATCCACCCCGGCGGGGCCCCCGGGGACACCGCCCGCCGGGTCGGCGACCGCCTCGGCGTCCCCGCCGTCGCCGAGCTGTGGACGCGGTCACCCGAACCGCGCGCCTTCGGCGCACTGCTGCTGGCCGCGCCCGAGGCGGACCGGGACGAGGCCGTGCTGTCCCTGCTGCACATGCGGCACAACCGGCTCTTCGGCATCGACCCGGCGGCGGAGGCCCGCGCCTACGCGGTGCTGCGCGGAGCCGCCCGCACCCGCCTCGCCAGCCGCGCCCACGCGCACCGCACCGCCTCCGGTACCGGTGTCGTCCCCGATGCCGGTGCCGTCCGCGACGGCGACCCCGATGCCGACCGCGACGAGCGGGCGCGACCGATGAGCAGGAGCAGCCGATGACCACCGCCGACAACGCCCGGCTGCGCGAGCGCGCCGGAGAGGTCTCGGAACAGGTACTGGACCGGCTGGCCGACCCCGCCGCCACGATGGCCGCCACCCGGATCCCCGCCGAGGCCTCCGACGACGGCGAGCCCGAGGGGATCTGGGCCGAGCTGACCCTCGGCAGCGGCAGCCCGGGCCTGGCCATCGCCTTCAGCGGTGCGGCCCGCCCCGGGACCGACCGCACGGCCCGCGCGCACGGCTACCTGACGCTCGCGACCCGCGCCGCCGGTACCGGCGAGACCGTCCCGAGCGGGATCTTCAAGGGGCCCGGCGCCCTCGCCTTCGCCGCGCTGCTCGCCCACCGCGCCACCGGCGGCTACGTCTCCGTCCTCCAGAAGCTGGACGCGTACCAGCGCGGCCTGGTCCGCACGGCGATGCCCGCCGTCCCGGAGGACTCCCCGCTGCCCACCATCGGTCACTACGAGGTGGTGCGCGGGATGACCGGCGTGGGCCGCTACCTCCTGGCCCGCGCCGAGACCTGCGGGGCCGAGCTGGAGTCCGTACTGGCCTACCTGGTCCGGTTGGCGCAGGGCGAGGTGGAGCACCGCGGCCACAAGGTGCCGCGCTGGTGGGCCCTGGACGCGCCGCGGATCGGCTCCGAGGCCAAGCTCCCCGACGGCCACCTCAACCTCGGGATCTCGCACGGGGTCGCCGGGCCGCTGGCGCTGCTGTCGCTGGCCTGGAGCCAGGGCGTACGGGTCCCCGGGCAGCGGGACGCCATCGAGTCGGCCGCGGCCCTGCTCACCCGGTGGGTGGTGCGCGACGAGCACGGCACGTACTGGCCCCCGCACCTGAGCCTGGCCGACTACCTCGCGGGGCCCGACGCCTACGCCGTCCCCGCGGGCTGGCCGTCCTGGTGCTACGGCGCGCCGGGGGTCTCGCGCGGGCTGCAACTGGCCGGGCTGGCGCTGGACCGGGCGGACTGGGCGGCCACGGCGCTCGGCTCGGTGGAGCGGATGCTGACGCTGCCGCCCGAGCGCTGGGGGATCAACGACAACGCGCTGTGCCACGGCTGGGCGGGCGCCCTGCACCAGCTCGGCCGACTGAACGAGCACGTCGGCGACCCCCGGATCGAGGCGGTCCGGGACGGCATCGCGGCCCGCCTCGTCGCGGACTTCGACCCGGAGCTGCCCTTCGGCTTCCGCTTCACCATGACGCGGGCGGCGTACGGCACGGACGTCTCGGGATACCTGGACGGGGCGGCGGGCCTGGCCCTGGCGCTGGACGCCTACTCCGTCGGTGGCGCGCCCTCGGGCTGGGACATGCCGCTGCTGCTGTCGTAGGGAACGGCTAGACCCGCTCCTGCGCCAGCGCGGACGCGGAGGCGTCGGACGAGGTGACGACGCGGGTCGCGCGGGGCGGCGTACGGCGTTCCAGGCGCAGGGACACGACGGCCAGCGCGATCGCGGTGACCGTCATGGCGCCGCCCGCCCAGGCGGTGGCGGCGAAGCCCCAGCCCGCGTCGATGACCGTACCGCCGAGCCAGGGGCCGCCGGTGTTGCCCAGGTTGAAGGCGGCCGTGGTGGTCGCCCCGGCCAGGGTGGGGGCGGCGCCCGCCACGTTGAACATGCGGGCGTTGAGCGCCGGGGCCGTGAAGAAGGCGGAGAAGCCCAGCAGGAAGGCCAGCGCGATCGCGGCCACCTGCACGGAGGCCAGCAGCGCGAGGGCGGCCAGGAAGACGGTGGAGGCGCTGATGCCCCACAGCAGCACCCCGAAGAGGTGCGCGTCGGCGACCCGGCCGCCCACGGTCGTACCGACGAGCGCGCCGACGCCGAAGAGGCCCAGGATCCACGGGACCCAGGCCGAGTCCAGCCCGGCGACGTCGGTGAGCAGCGGCGAGAGGTAGCTGAAGGCGCAGAAGACGCCGCCCGCGGCGAGCGCGGTGACGCCGATGGACAGCCAGACCTGGCGGTCGCGGTAGATGGCCAACTCGCGCACCAGGCGCGGCTTCTCGTCGGGCAGCGGGATCGGCGGGATCAGCGCGAGGATGCCGACGAGGGCGATGGCGGAGGCGGCGCCGACCGACCAGAAGGCGGAGCGCCAGCCGAGGTGCTCGCCGAGGAAGGCACCGGCCGGGACGCCCAGGACGTTCGCGATGGACAGGCCGCCGATCATGACGGCCATCGCCCGGGCCCGCTGGTGCCGCTCGACCATGGCGATCGCGACGGCCGCGCCGACGGCCCAGAACCCGGCGCAGGCGAGGGCGGAGACGATGCGGGAGGCGAAGAGCAGCTCGTAGGTCGGGGCGAGCGCGCCCGCCACCTGCCCGAGGCCGAAGAGGCTGATGAGGGAGACGAGGGTGGTGCGGCGGGGGAGGCGCAGGGTGGCCACGGCGAGCAGCGGGGCGCCGACGACCATGCCGATCGCGAAGGCGGATATCAGCAGACCGGCCTGCGGGATGCTGACGCCCATGTCCTCGGCGATCGGTGGCAGCAGCCCGGACAGCATGAACTCGCTGGTCCCGAGGGCGAAGACGGAGAGGCCGAGGACGTAGACGGCGACGGGCATGCGGGTGCGTTCGGCTGCTGCGGGCATGCCTTGCACCAACGACGCGGAACACCGGCGCATTCCCGGTGATTCCCTTTTGTGTGTTTTTATTCCTGATGAGTCGTATCGGTGGTGCTGGTCGCTCCGGCCGCTCCGGCCGCTCGTTCCAGCGCGGCCGCCTCGGCGGCGAGGTTCGCGCGCGCGGGCGCCTCCCAGTGGGCGGCGCCGTACGGGGTGCGGAAGAGCCGGGGCAGGGCGAGGAGCTGGCGCAGTACGGCGACGCGCCCGGTGCGGAAGGCCGCGTCGGGGACGAAGCCGTACTCCTCGCGGACGGCGGCCGCGTAGGCGGCGTAGGCGTCCGGGGCGCCGGCCAGGACCGCGAGGTCCGCGTCGCAGAGCACCTCGCCGTCGGTGTCGCCGGGGGCCGGGTCGTGGGTGACGGTGAGCCGGACGAGCCGGGCGACCTCGGCGGTGCGGGCCGCGTCGATGCCGAGTTCGGGCAGGGCGCGCTCGGCGAGGGCGGCGCTGCGCTCCTCGTTCTCGGACCGGTCGGGGCGGTAGACGGCGTCGTGGAACCAGGCGGCGAGGCGGACGGCGCTCGGGTCGGCGGCGTGCGCGGCCAGGGTGTCGACGTGCGCGAGTACGGCGGCCAGGTGCGCGGTCGAGTGGTAGCGGCGCTGGGGTTCGGCCCAGGCGGCGAGCAGTCGGTCGGCGTAGGGGGCGGGGTCGCGGTCGGCTCCGGCCTCGGTGGCGGTCCGGTGCCAGGCGGCGCGGAGGTCCGCGCCGGGGCCCTGCTGGCGCTGCGGTGTGTCGGAGTCCATGCGCACATTGTGCGGGTGGCGTGATTCTGCTGGTGGAGGGTGCCGGGGGAGCCGTACCCTGGACATTGGACTAGACCTATTTTCCATACCAGTCATACGAGCAGCAATCCGAAGGATGGGGTCAAATGAGCAACCGTGCGCTCCTGGAGGTGATCGCCCTCGACGTGGAGGACGCGGTCGCGGCCCAGGCCGGTGGGGCGGACCGTCTCGAACTGGTCACCGACATGGCGGCCGACGGGCTCACCCCGCCGCGCGAGACCTTCGCGGCGATCCGGGCTGCCGTGGACATCCCGCTGCGCGTGATGCTGCGGTCGGCGGACGGCTTCGCCTCCGGCGACGTCGAGGCGCTGCTGGAGGACGCGCGGGCGCTGCGGGCCGAGGGGGCGCAGGAGTTCGTGCTCGGCTTCCTGAACGCGGACGGGAGCCCGGACCTCAAGGCCGTCGAGGCGCTGGTCGCGGAGCTGGACGGCTGCCGGTGGACCTTCCACCGGGCCATCGACCGGGCCGCGGACCGGGACGGGCTGCGCAAGGCGCTCGCCGACCTGCCGGGCCTGGACACCTACCTGACGGCGGGCGCCGCCGACGGCGTGGACGCCGGTATGGCGACCCTGCTGGCGGAGGCCGCGCGCAGCGGCGAGCAGGGCTACGGGCCCCGGATCCTGGTCGGCGGCGGGCTCGGCCTGCACCACCTGCCCGAGCTGCGGGCGGCGGGCGTGGACGCCTTCCACATCGGTGGCGCGGCCCGCCCCGACGGCTGGTCGGCCCCGGTCGACCCGGCGGCGGTGGCCGCCTGGCGCGAGGCCCTGGCCTGAGGGCCTGACCCGAGGGCCTGACCGGCGGGCCTGGCCCGAGGCCTGACCGGCGGGCGGGTCCGGATCCGAGGGGGAACCGGATCCGGACCCGCCCGCCTGTGCGAGGGCCTCAGGCCAGGACCTTGGCCTTGGCCCGGTCGTACTCCTCCTGGGTGAGGTGGCCGCTCTCCTTCAGCGCGGAGAGCTTGTGCAGCTCGTCGGCCGGGCTGGCGTGGGCCGCGCCGCCGGTCCCGGCGGCCTTCTGCACGTACTGGCGGAAGGCCTGCTCCGCGTCCTCGGCCTGCTTCACGTCCCGCTTGCCCATGCCGTGGCCGCGGACGACGAGGTAGACGAAGACGCCGATGTACGGCAGCAGGAGCACGAGGACCAGCCAACCGGCCTTGCCCCAGCCGTGCAGATCGTGGTCGCGGAAGATGTCCGAGATCACCTTGAAGAGCAGGAAGAACCACATGACCCAGAGGAAGAGCCAGAGCATGGTCCAGAAGAGGTTGAGCAGCGGATAGTCGTCCACGTGTCACTCCGAGGTCGTCCGCGGTGGGCCGCCCCGGGTACGGAGCCGCCGGGCCGGAGCCCACGTCCGAGTCTCGACCCGCACCCCCCGCCCCACCACGAGGACTAGCCCGTCCGGGGGACCCCCGGGGGCGGACCTCAGACCAGCGCCCCCGGCAGGGCTTCGGCATGCAGGGCCGTCAGCCCCGAGACCGCTCGGGTCAGGCAGACGTAGAGCCGCCGCAGCCCGGTCCGCTCGTCCGGCTCGCCCGCCACGATCGCCCCCGGCTCGTCCAGGACCACGTAGTCGTACTCCAGACCCTTCGCCAACGACGCCGGCACCAGCGTCAGCCGCGACTCGGCCGTGGTCTCCTCACCCGGCGCCAGGTACGGCAGACCGTCCGCGACCAGCGCCTCGCCCAGCCCCCCGATCCGCTCGTCGGCCGCGATCAGCCCGATCGACCCCTCGTGCGCGAGCGCCGCGCGGCAGGCCGCCACCACGGCCCCGGTCAGCTCCTCGGCCGCCACCGCCCGCACCTCCAGCGACCCCGGCGTCTCACGCACCGAGGACACGGGCGCCAGCCCCGGCGAGATCTGCGGCAGCAGGAGCGAGGCGTACGCGATCACCTCGCGCGGCACGCGGAAGCCCGCCGTCAGCTCCTCCAGCACCGCCTCCGGCTTGCCCAGGTGCCCCAGCGCCTCCGCCCAGCTCCGCGTGGCCCACGGCGTGGTCCCCTGGGCCAGGTCGCCCAGTACCGTCGCCGAGCCCGTCGTGCAGCGCCGCCCCACCGCCCGGTACTGCATCGGGGACAGGTCCTGCGCCTCGTCGAGGACGACGTGGCCGAGCGAGTGCGTGCGCTCCACCAGGTCGCTCGCCTCGTCGATCAGGACCAGGTCGGCCGGGGACCACTTCGCGGACTTCACGCTGCGGAAGGGCTTCGGCCACAGCAGCAGCCGCTGCTCGTCCTCGTCGAGGATCCCGGCGGCGTGCTCAGCGAGGAACTCCGGCTCGGCGAGCAGCCGCAGCACCAGCTTCGCCGGGTCCACCGGCGGCCACGCCTGCTTGACGACCGCCTTGACGGCGGGGGTGCGGGCCACCGCGTCCTGAACGCGGTCGTCGGGGGCCTCGCCCGCCTGTTCCATCCGGACGAGCACGGTGTGCGCGATGCGCTGCGGGAGCGCGTCGTGGGCGGCGCCGTAGCGGATGTCGCGGTTCTGGAGCTCTTCGACGATCTCGGCGAGTTCGTACGCCGGGACCCGCCAGCGGCGCGATCCGCGGACCACCATCAGCGGCTCGGTCGGCGGCGTGACGTGCGACCGTACGGCCCGGCGCAGCACCTCCGCCATCCTCGCGTCGCCCTTGACCACGGCCGTGGCGGCCCCGTCCACGGCCCGGACCTCGGCCACGCCCGGGCGGGCCACCAGGTCGTCGACGGTCGCCTGCTTGACCTCCAGCTCGCCCAGGGCCGGCAGGACCTGCTCGATGTAGTGGAGGAAGGACCGGTTCGGCCCGATGACCAGGGTGCCGGTGCGGGCGAGCCGGTCGCGGTGCGCGTAGAGGAGGTAGGCGACGCGGTGCAGGCCGACGGCGGTCTTCCCGGTACCGGGGCCGCCCTGCACGCAGACCGAGCCGCCGAGCCCGGACCGGACGATCTCGTCCTGCTCCGGCTGGATCGTGGCGACGATGTCGCGCATCGGACCGACGCGCGGGCGCTCGATCTCCTGCTGGAGGAGCTTGCTGACGGCGGAGGCCTCGGCGGGGTCGGAGAGGTGCTCGTCCTCGTACGCCGTCAGCTCGCCGCCCGTGTACCCGAAGCGGCGGCGCAGCCCGATGTCCTGCGGGTCCTTCTTCGAGGCGCGGTAGAAGGGCTGGGAGACGGGCGCGCGCCAGTCGATGACCATCGGGTCGCCGCCCGCGTCGTGGACGTGGCGGCGGCCGATGTAGAACTGCTCGCCCTCCGCGCCTTCGGCCAGGGACGCGCCGGGCGCGTGGAGGTAGTTGAGGCGGCCGAAGAAGAGGGGCGTGTGGGCCAGGTCCGCGAGCGCCTTGATCCGGTCGTCGATCTGGGCCTGCAGGACGATGGCGTTGACCCAGTTCGCGGTGACGTCGCGGATGTCGAGGGACTCGACGTCCTCGCGCATGGCGCGCAGCGCGGAACGGGACGCGGCGAGGTGGGCCCGTTCGCGGGCGAGCGGGGCTGTGGACGGGTCGACGGCCGGGTCGGCGGACGCTTCGGCGGACGCTTCGGCCGACGACGTGGAACTACCTGCGGACACGGAACTGCCTCCAGCTGCTGATCTCTGTGATCGGACCGTCCGGTTTCCGAGCGGACGGCGGCTCTCCCCGGCGGCGTGATGGAGCGACGGCGGGAGGGGAGGCGGCAAGAGCGGAGATTGTAGTCAGCGCGGCGGCGCGGCGCGAACGGATTACCGGCGCCGCCCCTCGTCGTACGGGAGGGGGAGCAGGGTCCCCCTTTCGACAGACTCCCTAGGGGATGCCATGCGTCGCGAGGAGGACGCGGGAGGGGGCGGGCTTCCGCCCCCAGGGCGATGTGTCGGCCGGGCCGGAAAAGGACCATGGATACATGAGCACCGCCACCTTCACCCCGAGCCAGGGCCGCCACACTCGCGGCGCCACCACCACGACCTCCATCGGCTCCGCCGCCGACGGCCACACCGCGAGAGCGGCCGCGCCCGCGCACCCCGGTCAGCGCCGCAAGGGCGGTCTGCTGCGGGCCGCGAAGATATTCGCCGGGACCGCCGTGAGCGTGGTCCTCCTCGGTGAGTACGCCGAGGACGCCGGCGTCGTACGCCGCTGACGCCCCCGGCCACGCACCGTTCGGCCGCGCTCCGCTAGTCGGAAGCCAGCAGCTCGTCCGCGTCCATGATCCGGTAGGCGTAGCCCTGCTCGGCCAGGAAGCGCTGGCGGTGGGCCGCGTAGTCCTGGTCGATCGTGTCCCGGGCCACCACCGAGTAGAAGCGCGCCTCGTGACCGTCCGCCTTCGGGCGCAGCACGCGGCCCAGGCGCTGTGCCTCCTCCTGGCGCGAGCCGAAGGTGCCCGACACCTGGATGGCCACCGTCGCCTCCGGCAGGTCGATCGAGAAGTTCGCGACCTTCGACACCACGAGCACGTTGATCTCGCCCTCGCGGAAGGCGTTGAACAGCTTCTCCCGCTGCGCGTTCGAGGTCTCGCCCTTGATGACGGGCGCGTCCAGGTGCTCGCCCAGCTCGTCGAGCTGATCGATGTACTGGCCGATGACCAGCGTCTGCTCGCCCTTGTGCTTGCGCACCAGCGCCTCGGTGACCTTCCGCTTCGTCGCGGTCGTCGCGCAGAAGCGGTACTTCTCCTCCGTCTCGGCCGTCGCGTAGGCGAGCCGCTCGCTCTCGGTGAGGTTGACCCGCACCTCGACGCAGTCGGCCGGCGCGATGTAGCCCTGCGCCTCGATCTCCTTCCACGGCGCGTCGAAGCGCTTGGGACCGATCAGCGAGAAGACGTCCGACTCGCGGCCGTCCTCGCGCACCAGCGTCGCGGTCAGCCCGAGCCGCCGCCGCGCCTGCAGGTCCGCCGTGAACTTGAAGACCGGCGCCGGCAGCAGGTGCACCTCGTCGTAGACGATCAGGCCCCAGTCCCGGGAGTCGAAGAGCTCCAGGTGCGGATAGATGCCCTTCCGCTTCGTCGTCAGGACCTGGTACGTCGCGATCGTGACCGGGCGGATCTCCTTGCGGGTGCCCGAGTACTCGCCGATCTCCTCCTCGGTGAGCGAGGTCCGCTTGATCAGCTCGTGCTTCCACTGACGGGCCGAGACGGTGTTCGTGACCAGGATCAGCGTGGTCGCCTTGGCCTGTGCCATCGCCCCGGCGCCCACCAGCGTCTTGCCCGCGCCGCACGGCAGCACGACCACGCCCGAACCGCCGTGCCAGAAGCCCTCGACCGCCTGCTGCTGGTAGGGGCGCAGCGCCCAGCCGTCCTCGGCCAGCTCGATCGGGTGCGCCTCGCCGTCGACGTAACCGGCGAGGTCCTCGGCGGGCCAGCCCAGCTTGAGCAGGGTCTGCTTGATCTGCCCGCGCTCGGAGGGGTGCACGGCGACCGTGTCGGCGTCCAGCCGCGCGCCGACGAGCGGGGCGATCTTCTTGGAGCGCAGGATCTCCTCCAGCACCGGCCGGTCCGTGCTGGTCAGGACCAGCCCGTGCACGGGGTGCTTGGTGAGGGTGAGCCGCCCGTAGCGGGCCATCGTCTCGGCGACGTCGACGAGCAGCGCGTGCGGCACCGGATAGCGGGAGAACTCGACGAGCGCGTCCACGACCTGCTCGGCGTCGTGCCCGGCCGCCCGGGCGTTCCACAGCCCGAGCGGGGTGATCCGGTAGGTGTGGATGTGCTCGGGGGCCCGCTCCAGCTCGGCGAAGGGCGCGATCGCCCGCCGCGCGGCGGCGGACAGCTCGTGGTCGACCTCCAGCAGGAGGGTCTTGTCACTCTGGACGATCAGAGGCCCGTTCAAGAGCGTCCCTTTCCGGCGGTGTGACCGTCCGGGCGCGGACGGCCAAACCTCCAGTCTGCCGCATCCCCCGCCGGCTGTGGGGGTCCGGCGGGATCCCTCAGGCGCCCAGGTGCGGCAGCGGGGGCGCCGGGTAGGGGGTCTCGACGGGGAGGAGGGCGCGGGCCGCGTCGTCGTTTCCGGCGCGCACCAGGGCATGGATCTCGTGGGCCAGGGGGGTGACGTCGCGGATGGAGAGCGTCCACTCGTCGGCGTAGGCGCGCGAGGCCGATCCGGACAGGCCCAGTTGGAGGGCGCGGTGCGGCAGGGCGCCCAGGTGGAGGTCGCGTTCGGGGTCCCACTGGACGCGGGCCGGGGCGGCGCGCAGTGCGCGGCGCCAGGCGGTGCGGTCGGGGTGGACGCCGGACGCGTAGTGGGACAGGCAGGCGTGGCGCAGCGCGTGGTCGAAACCGGCCCGGGTGATCTCGACGGCGAGGACCGTCTCCTGGCCCTCCTTCGCACCCCAGCCGCAGCGGTACATCATCCACAGGAACGACGGCTTGATCCACGTCATCCGGTCCCGCTTCCAGTCGGGCGGGAAGCGGCCGTCGCGGGCGGCCGGGAGGCCCAGCCGCGGGGAGTACGCCTGGTAGACGGTGATCGTGTCGGCGGTGTGGGCGGCGCGGATCCGGCGGGACGGTTCTGTGGACATGCCCACAGAATCACCGCCCGCGGACCGGAGCGGCCAGCGGTTTTCGCCGCCGCCCCCCGGAGCGCGCGGCCCCGCGGTGCTCACACCTGGTCGTCGGCCAGTTCCGCCACGCCCGTGACCCGGTGCAGGGCGTACGTGCGGACCTCGTCCGCGGTGTGGTCGTAGCCGGTGACGTAGCCGCCCTCGACCCGGACCGGTGCGATCACGCGCTGGCTGGCCGCGCCGTCCGCGTTCACGTACCCGATCCACACCGCCGACCCGGTCAGCGCCGCCGCCTGCACGGTCGCCAGGGTCTCCGCCGCGCTGGTGCGCGGCAGTTCACCGGGGACGGCGGCCGCCGTCGCGGTCGGCGCGGTCTCCTTGCGCACCGCCGTCGCCGCCAGGTCGCCCGCGCGGATCGCCCGTACCGCCGCGCCCAGCAGCGTCGCGTCGGGCACCGGCGGCCCGTCCGGCACCGGGACGGGCGCGGCCCGGCGCGGGGTGCGGTGCGCGTCGGCCCGCGCCACCAGCACGTCACCGGTGCGGGACTCGGCGGCCGGGGCGTAGCCCATCGCCCGCAACCCGTCGAGCAGCGCGCCCGGTTCGGCCTGCGCGGCCAGGACGGTCGGCGCGAGCCGACGCAGCCCGAGCCCGGCCGAACGCTTGTCGGCGAGCAGCTCGCCGAGCACCGCGTCGTCGTCGCAGCGCACGTACGAGGAGGCGGAGCCCACGCGCAGGTGCCCGTGCCGCCGGGCCACGTCGTCGATCAGGTAGGTCAGCGGCTGCGGTACCGGCGTACGGCTGTGCTCGGCCAGGAAGGAGTGCAGGTCGGAGGCGGTCCGACCGGCGTCCAGGGCGCGGCGCACGGAGCCGGGCGTGAAGCGGTACACCGTCGCCCCGCCCTTGGACTCCACGTCGGCCAGCACGGCCAGGACGTCCCCGAGCGGCCGCCGCAGCGGGCCCGGCGCGACGGCCGTCAGGTCGGCCTGGAGCAGTACGTGGTCCACCGGTTCCGGCAGCAGCGGCGCCAGCAGCGGCCCCGGGTCCTGATGCGCGAGCAGCGCCCGACCGGGGCCCGAGAGCGCCCCGCGCCCGGTCACCCCGAGCAGCTCCGCCTCGTCCAGGGTCCAGCGCGCGAGCCGGGCCCGCAGCTCGCTGGTGCCGCGCACCGGGCGCTCCCAGGCGAGCCGGGCGAGCAGCTCCGCCGGATCGGCGGAGCCGCCCTCGGGCAGCGCGCCGAGCAGTTCCAGGACCCGGCGGCGCACCTCGGGGTCGGCGCTGCGGTCCAGGTCGGGGCCGAGGACGGACAGGGTGCGGCCCTTGGCGTCCTGCTCCCCGGCCAGCGCGGCCGTCCGGGTGGCGGGGAGCCAGGCGACAGCCAGCGCCGACCACCGTTCGGCGGGCGGGAGTTCGACCCAGGTGTCGAAGGCGGGGGTCGGCGCGTACCGCTCGTCGGCCTCGCCGTCGCTGGCCAACAACCCCGCCGCGTAGGCGAGTTCGATCCAGAACGCGGCGAGGGACTCGCTGGTGTCCAGGGCGCCGGCGGTGCGCTTGAGGTCGCGCACGGCGAGGCCGCCGGCGCGCAGCACGGCGGGGCCGGTGTGCTCCCAGTGCTTGACGAGCTCCTCGACGGTGGACAGCGCGGCGAGCGCCTGCCCGGCCGCGTTCGCGTCCACGAGCGGCGGACGGTGCTCGCGCGCGGCGGCCACCGGCGGGGCCACGGGCTCCACCGTCCGGTGGGCCAATCCGCCGCGCAGGTGCAGGGCGACCTCGCGCGGCAGGACGACCGTGCGCGTCGAGGAGGGCAGCAGCAGCCCGCGGTCGCGCAACCAGCGCACGGGCGGCGTCGGGTTGGCGGTCACCTCCCCGTACGGCGGCCCCCACACCAGGCGGCCCAACACCTGGTGGGCCTCGGCGGGGGCCTCGTCGAGCAGCGCCGACATCCGCTCCCCGTCGGTGAACAGGGCGGTCAGCGCGGACACCGCGGACACCGGGTCGTGGGTCGCGGGCAGTCCGGCGGCCAGCACGATCTCCTGGACCCGGCCCGGGGACATGCCCGCGGTCGCCTCGGCGACGGTCGGGCCGAGCCCGGTGGGGGAGGGTCGGGAGGCGGACGGGGCCAGCAACTCCCGCGCGGTGCGCACCAGTCGCACCGTGTCGTCCCCGCCCCACACGAGGGCCTGGTCGCGCAGGGTCCGCAGGGCCCCGGGCAGCGCGGCCCGCACGGCGTCGGCGACCGGCGCGCGGTCGTCCTCGCCGCCCGGGGCCGTTCCGGTGAGCAGGGCCTCCAGCACCGGGTACGGGCACGGGTCCGGGGCCACCGCCAGCGCTTCCGCGCACTGGAGGGCGAAGCGGTCCAGGTGTTCCAGGGCGCGCACCACCGACGCGCGGGTCCCGGCCCGGGTCGCCAGTTGGGTGACGTCGCCGGGCACCGGGTTCAGCAGGTCCGGCCGGGCGCGCAGCAGTGCGGCGAGCGCGGCGTCGTCACGGGCGCGCAGCGCCTCTGCCAGGGAACGCGGAGCGGTCCCTGCGGTGCTTGCCTCGGGCACGGTCGCCTCCTGGTCGCGTCGGCCGGTCGTCGGCCGGTCCCCATCCGGTCCACGTTATCCGCTGCGTGGGCGGCCGCTCCACGGGCGCACGCGCTACCTTTCGACGAGGTGGTACGGGAGGAGCCGGGGCGTGGGGATCGAGAGCGACCATCTGGTCTACGAATATCTGAGCCGGGTCGGCGACTTGGCCCAGCGGCGCCAGCTGGCGTCGGGCGACCGGATGCGGCTGGTGACGGGCCTGCGCGACGAGATCGACCGGCGCCGCGCCAAGTACGACCCGGACACCCCGGCCGCCGTACGGCGCATCCTCGACCGGATCGGCAGCCCCGAGGAGATCCTGGACGCGCTGGCGGCGGGGCGCGACCCGGCGCCGACCCCGGCGCCGACCCCTGCGCCCGAGGGCGGCGCGGGCGTGCCGGTCCAGCGGGGGGCGGGGCGGCTGCTGGGCCGCAGGCCCGTACCGCCGCCGCGGCCCGCGGAGCCGACGGCCGCCGCGCCGGTCGGCCCCGCGTCGCCGCACCTGGCCGGGATGGACGAACTCGGCCCCGACGGGGGCGGGTCGGCCGAGCCCGACTGGTGGCGGGTCGGCCCGGCCCGCTACGGCACCGGTCCGCAGGTCGAGGGCTTCGCGGGCGGCATCGAGATGCCGGACCTGCCGGACCTCTTCAAGGTCCCGGCGGAGGAGGACGAGGCCGCCGAGGCCGAGGCGACCGCGGCGGCGGCCACGGGCGGATCGCGGGGGCGGGCCGCGCTGCGGGCGCTGCGCGAGCGGCGTCGGCGGCGCAAGGAGGCGGCGGCGGCCGCCGCCCCGGGGGCGGGGGAGGAGGCCGGGAAGCCGCGGCCGCACGCCTTCCTGTTGCTCGCGGCGCTGCTGCTGGTGGTCGGCGCGGTCACCGGGTACTGGGTGCTGCTCGGGCTCGGCTGGCTGGTGGCCTACCTCTCGCGGGTGCTCGGGCCCGCCGAGAAGAAGTGGGTGGTGTTCGGGCTGCCGGGGGTGGTGTTCGCGGGTGCGGTGGTGTGGGTGTGGGGGCGGATGAACGACCGCTGGGGCGACCCGATCGTGGACGGCCATCTCGGCGAGGCCTTCCAGGGGATGTGGCCCTGGCTGGTCCGCGCGGCCGCCGTGGCCTCGGCCCTCCACCTGGCCTGGCGCTCCCGCCGCCGCTGATCCCCCGGTGGGGCGGGGCCGTTGAGCGGCGGCCCGCCGAATCCAGCCTGTCGGGCCCGCCGATTCCAGCCCGCCCGGCGTTTGAGGGCGCCCGCCGGAGGCGGGTTGTGGGGGTGGCGCTGCGCTGGGCTTTCGGGCTCCGCCCGGACCCGCGCCTCAAACGCCGGCGAGGCTGGATTGGGCCCGCCGGCCCGAGCTGAGCGGCGGCCCGCCGAGGGGTCCGGCGGGGGTGGGTCAGGGGGTCCATGGGGAGGTGGGGATGATGAGGGGGGAGCCGGTGACGGGGTCCGGGATGACCAGGGAGGTCAGGCCGAAGACCTCGTGGACCAGGTCGGCCGTGACCACGGCGGAGGGCGGACCCTGCGCCACCACCCGCCCCGCCTTCATCGCGACCAGATGATCCGCGTACCGCGCGGCCTGGTTGAGGTCGTGCAGGACGGCCACCACCGTCCGCCCCCGCTCGTGGTTGAGCCGCCGCACCAGGTCCAGCACCTCCACCTGGTGCGCGATGTCCAGGAACGTCGTCGGCTCGTCCAGCAGCAGCAGGTCCGTCTCCTGCGCCAGCGCCATCGCGATCCACACCCGCTGCCGCTGCCCCCCGGACAGCGCGTCCACGGGCCGGTCCGCGAGGTCGGCGACCGACGTCCGCTCCATCGCCGCGACCACGGCCCTCTCGTCCGCCTCGGACCACTGCTGCCACCACCGCTGGTGCGGCTGGCGCCCGCGCGCCACCAGGTCCGCGACCGTGATCGCCTCCGGTGCCACCGGGGACTGCGGGAGCAGCCCGATGGCCTGCGCGATCCGCCGCGTCGGCAGGGAGGCGAGCGCCTCGCCGTCCAACAGGACCGCCCCCGCCCGCGGCTTCAGCAGCCGACCCAGCGCCCGCAGGGTGGTGGACTTCCCGCAGGCGTTCGGCCCGACGATCACCGTCACCTTCCCGTCCGGGACGGACAGGTCGAGGTCCTCCACGACGACCCGGTCCTCGTACGCGAGCGTCAGCCCGCTCGCCGTCAGACGGTTCATGCCTTGCCTCCACTACGGACACCACGGCTGCGCACGATCAGCCAGATCAGGTACGGCGCTCCCACCGCGGCGGTCAACACGCCCACGGGAAGCTCGGTCGGGGACAGCAGTCGGCGCGCCAGGAGGTCGGCCAGGACCACGATCACGGCGCCGGTCAGCGCCGAGCACAACAGCGGGATCTGCGCGGTCCGGGTCATCCGGCGCGCGATCTGCGGGGCCAGCAGCGCGACGAAGTCGACGGGCCCGGCCGCCCCCGTGGCCACCGACGCCAGGACCACGCCCAGCGCGACCAGCCCGAGCCGCACCGGCCCCAGCCGGACCCCGAGCGCGGTCGCCGTGTCGTCGTCGAGCGAGACCGTGCGCTGCGCCCGCGCCGCCCACAGCACGGCGGGCGCCAGCGCCAGCAGCACCCAGCCGAGCGGCGCCGCGATGTCCCAGCCGCGCCCGTTGAGGGAGCCGGTCATCCAGATCTGGGCCTGCTGGGCCACCAGGTAGTCGCCCTTGGTCATCAGGAGCGTCGTCACCGACCGCAGCGCGATGGCGAAGCCGATGCCGATGAGGACGAAGCGCCCCGCGTGCAGGCCGCCGCGCCAGGCGAAGACGTAGACCAGGGCGGCCGCGAGGAGCCCGCCGAGCACCGACAGGTACGGCAGGACGGCGTACGAGGTCACCCCGAAGGTCAGCGCCGCCACGGTGACCGCGCCCGCGCCCTGGCTGATCCCGATGATGTCGGGGCTGGCCAGCGGGTTGCGGGCGACGGTCTGGATCAGCGCGCCCGCGATCCCGAAGGCGATCCCGACCAGCAGACCCACCGTCAGCCGGGGCAGCCGCAGGTCGGCGACGACCAGCTCGTCCGGGGAGGGCCGCCCCAGCAGCACCTCGACGACCTCGCCGGGCGCCACGAAGGACTCGCCGACGCAGAGGTACGCCACGCACACCGCGGCCAGCAGCCCCGCGAGGCCGAGCGCGACCACGGCGGCCCGCCGGTGCAGCAGGAACGATCCGCGCCCGGCCCGTACGAGCGCGTACCCGGCCGGTCGGACCGAGGGGTTCGCGCTCACGCGGCCACCGCCTTGCGGCGGACCAGGGCGACCAGGAACGGCACCCCGATGAGCGCGGTCATCACCCCGGCCGGCACCTCGCCGGGCGGCACCACGACCCGCCCGATCACGTCCGCGACCAGCAGCATCACGGGCCCGATCAGCGCGGCCATCGGCAGCACCCAGCGGTGGTCGCCGCCCACCACGGCCCGCGCGATGTGCGGCACGGCCAGCCCGATGAAGGCGATCGGCCCGGCCGCCGCGACCCCGGCGCCGGTCAGCACGGTGGCCCCGAGACCGCCGACGACGCGGACGGCGGCGACGTTCTGCCCCAGGCCCTTGGCGACGTCCTCGCCGAGCGCGAGCGCGTCCAGACCGCGCGCCACCGACGCCACGAGGACCGCGCCCACCAGCAGGAACGGCCAGATCTGGGAGACGACCTGGAGGTCGCGCCCGGCGACCGAGCCGACCTGCCAGAAGCGGAACTCGTCCAGCGTGGACGCCTTCGTCGTCAGGACCGCCATGGTGACGGAGGCGAGCAGCGCGTTGATCGCGGCCCCGCCGAGGGCGAGCTTCACGGGGGTCGCGCCCCCGCGCCCGCTCGCGGCGATGGCGTACACGGCGACGGACGCCACCGCCGCCCCCGCGAAGGCGAACCACACGTAACCGGTGAGCGTGTGCACCCCGGCGAAGGCGATGGCGCAGACGACGGCGACCCCGGCGCCCTGGCTGATGCCGAGGATGCCGGGGTCGGCGATGGGGTTGCGGGTGATGCCCTGGAGCGTGGTCCCGGCGAGCGCGAGGCCCACCCCGACCATCAGGGCGACCAGGGTGCGCGGGACCCGCAGGCTGCGGACGACCTCGGCGTCGGGGGTGTGCGCGCCGCGGAACAGCGCGTCGAAGACTTCGGAGGGGGGTATGGAACGGGCGCCGACGGCGAGGCTCAGCACGACGGCGCACAGCAGCGCGGCGAGCGCGGCCGCCGTCCAGCCGAGGCGACGGGCCGTCAGGGCGCGCCGCGGGGCGGCGCTGGGAGCGGGGGCTGACATCTCACCCAATTTCATGATCTGGTAAGGCGAGCCTAAGTCTACGTTCCCCCGCGTTCGCCCGGTCTCGGCACAATGGAGGACATGACTTCCCCCGCGCCCCACCCCTTCACCGTCGGCTTCGACCTCGACATGACGCTCATCGATTCGCGCCCCGGCATCAAGGCCACCTACGAGGCGCTGTCCGCCGAGACGGGCACCTGGATCGACGCCGCCGAGGCGGTCACCCGGCTCGGTCCGCCGCTGGACGAGGAGCTGGCGAACTGGTTCCCCGAGGAGCGGATCGCGGAGATGGCCGACCGCTACCGGGAGATCTACCCCGCGTACGCCATCGAGCCGAGCCCGGCGATGCGCGGTGCGCGCGAGGCGGTGGAGGCGGTGCGGGCGCTCGGCGGCCGGGCGATCGTGGTGACGGCGAAGCACGAGCCCAACGCGCGGCTGCACCTGACGCACCTGGGCATCGAGCCCGACGCGGTGGTCGGCTGGCTGTGGGCGGAGGCGAAGGCGGTCGCGCTGCGCGAGTACGGGGCGCGGGTCTACGTCGGCGACCACGTGGGCGACGTGCGCGGGGCGCGGACGGCGGGCGCGCTGTCGGTGGCCGTGCCGACCGGGCCCTGCCCCGCGCCGGAGCTGCTGGAGGCGGGCGCGGACGTGGTCCTGGCGGACCTGACGGAGCTGCCGGCCTGGCTGGCGGAGTACGTCGGCACGCAGCTGCCGGCCGCGGTGGCCCAGGAAGCCTGAGCCCGGGACGCCCTGAGCCCAGGACGCCTGAGCCCGGGACGCCTACCCGCGGGCGGCCCCGGCGGCGGCCTGCGCGCGGCGGGCGGCGCGGCGCTGGGCACCGGCCGAGCGGAGCACCCCGGCGGCCGAGATCGCGAAGCCGACGCCCATGAGCATGCACACGGCCCACGCGTACGAGGGGAACGGATCGGTGTGCAGGAACAGCGGGGCCATCGTCGCGAGCGTCGCCACGGCGCCGAGGATGAAGACGATGCCGCCGGCCTTGACCAACGCGTCGCCGGGGCGCGCTTCGTCGGGGCGCGCTTCGTCGGGCCGCGCATTTTCCGAATGGGGAGTGGGAGTCACCTCACCAGGGTAGTTCCCTGGCCGAAGGGGCACTGCAGGAAGGACCGGGGGACGCCTTGTCAGGGTTGTCCTGACCATTAGCCTTGAAGGTGACAGGTCACACATGACCCGCCACACCGACGAGCACAAGGACAGAGGACGGACGTGCCTACCGGCAAGGTGAAATGGTTCAACAGCGAGAAGGGCTTCGGCTTTCTCTCCCGCGACGACGGCGGCGACGTCTTCGTCCACTCGTCGGTACTGCCGGACGGGCTCGACGCGCTCAAGCCCGGCCAGCGCGTGGAATTCGGCGTGGTCGCGGGCCAGCGCGGCGACCAGGCCCTTTCGGTGACGGTCCTGGACCCGGCGCCGTCGGTCGCGGCCGCTCAGCGCCGCAAGCCGGACGAACTGGCCTCGATCGTCCAGGACCTGACGACCCTGCTGGAGAACGTCACGCAGCAACTGGAGCGCGGCCGCTACCCCGACAAGGCGCACGGCGCGAAGATCGCCGGCATGCTGCGCGCGGTGGCCGACCAGCTCGACGTCTGAGACCCGCGTCCGCGTCGGACCCCTACGACCGCGCCCCGCTCGCCCGCCACCCGGTGGGGGACCGGGGCGCCGTCGCGCGGCCTCAGGGGAAGTCGAGCGCCCCCGGCGCGATCGCCGGGACCAGGCCCTCCGCCGCCGCCCGGGTCAGCAGCCCGCGCACCGCCGCGTAGCCGTCCTCGCCCAGGTCCGCCGTGAACTCGTTGACGTACAGCCCGATGTGCTGGTCGGCCACCGCGGGATCCAGCTCCTGCGCGTGCGCCCGCACGTAGGGGCGGGACGCCTCGGGGTCCTCCCACGCCATCCGCACCGACGTACGGGCCGCCTCGGCCAGCGCGCGCAGCGCCTCGGCGCCCAGCGAGCGCCGCGCGATGATCGCGCCGAGCGGGATCGGCAGTCCGGTCGTGGACTCCCAGTGCTCGCCCATGTCGGCCAGGCAGTGCAGCCCGTAGTCCCGGTAGGTGAAGCGCGCCTCGTGGATCACCAGTCCGGCGTCCACCCGGCCCTCGCGCACCGCGGGCATGATCTCGTGGAACGGCAGCACCACGACCTCGCCCACACCGCCCGGCAGCACGTCGGCCGCCCACAGCCGGAAGAGCAGGTAGGCGGTCGAGCGCTCGCTGGGCACGGCCACCGTCCTGCCGGTCAGGTCGGCGCCCGGCTCCCGGGTCAGGACCAGCGGCCCGCAGCCGCGGCCCAGAGCCCCGCCGCAGGGCAGCAGCGCGTAGTCCTCCAGCACCCAGGGCAGTACGGCGTAGGACACCTTCAGCACGTCGAGCCCGGCCAGGTCGGCCGCGTGCGCGGGGGCGTCCGGGCCGCGCTCGGCGATGCCGTTGGTGACGTCGATGTCCGCGAAGGTCACCTCCAGCGCGGGCGCCCCGGGCACCCGGCCGTGCGCCCACGCGTCGAAGACGAAGGTGTCGTTGGGGCAGGGCGAGTACGCGATCCGCAGCGGCCCGTCCGTGAGCGGTTCAGTGGTGCTCATGCTGGCGTTCTCCCCAGTTCGCGAGTACGGGCCCCAGCGCGCGGAAGCCGTCGGTGAGCGCGGCGAGCGCCTCCCCGATCCGCCAGGCGGCGCGGTCGCGCGGGCCCACGGCGTTGGACACGGCGCGGATCTCCAGTACCGGCAGTCCGTGCGCGGCGGCGGCCTCGGCGACCCCGAAGCCCTCCATGGCCTCGGCCCCCGCGAGCGGGTGCCGGGCGGCGAGCAGCGCGGCCCGCTCGGCGCTGCCGGTCACGGTGGACACGGTGAGCACCGGCGCCAGCAGGGCGCCGCTCGCCTCGGCGGCCCGGGCGGCCAGCTCGGCGGGCGGCAGGTGCACGGTGTGGCCGAAGCCGAGTTCGCGGACGTCCAGGAAGCCGTCGGGGGTCTCGGCCCCCAGGTCGGCGGCGACGAGCGCGTCCGCGACGACCAGCGACCCGAGGGGGGCGGCGGGCTGGAAGCCGCCGCCGATGCCCGCGCTGATGACGAGGCCGTAGGGGGCGGGGCCGCCCGTGCCGGGCGCGCCCACGAGGGAGGTCGCGAGCGCGGTGGCGGTGGCCGCCGCGGCGGCGGCCGGGCCGACCCCGCCGACGAGCACGTCGAGGGCGAGGCCGGGCAGGTCCCGACGGGTGATGAGGTACCCGCCGGGGAGGGTGCGCGGCTCAGGTGACCCGGAGGGGTCCGGATGAGGGGTGAGACCGGTGACGACGGAGTCGGCCTCCGCCGCCACCGCGGTCACGATGAGCGCGCGCACCGGGCGGGCTACTTCTTGAGCTTGAGGTTGAAGGTCCAGACGGAGGTGGGCTTGCCGTCCTTGCTCAGCTCGATGATGTGCAGCGGCTGGGCCGACGGGGCCTCGCCCTGGCCGCCGGTGGAGAAGGGGTTCAGGCCCGGGAAGCTCTGGTAGGTGTTGCTGGTGAGGTCGCCGAGGCGCTGGGTGCCGACGGCGGCCAGCCACTTCTTGCCGTCCTCCACCACGTCGGGCTCGACGCCCAGGCGCAGGGTCTCACCGGCGGTGTAGTCGATGGTCTTCGCGTCCTTCGTGCCCTTGGAGTCGGAGAGGCACTCCTGGACGCGCGCCTCCGACAACTCCTTCTCCGAGTCCTGGAGACGGCAGGCGGCCTGCGCGGAAACCGACGAGCTGCCGACCGTCACGGTCGCCAGAGGCGTCGGCTTGTCGCAGGCGGAGAGGACGAGGAGGCCGGCGGAAACGGCTCCGAGGGCCGCGACACTGCGGCGGGCCCTACCCGAGAAAAGCGGTGCGGTCATGAGCCGAAGGCTATCGGGCCACCGCGCCCCCGCCCCGCACCGGGTCCCTTGGCGGGCCGCCCGCAGAAGTTTTTTCCGGTGCGCCGTCACATCCGCGCGGCGCCGCGGGTCAGGGGAGCGAAGGACGCGCCGCAGCAGTCCGAACCTCCCGAGGAGCCCACGATGTCCACCGCACACCTCGTCGTCACCCTGGTCGCCGCCCTGATGGTCGGGTTCTCGGCCTACTCGCTGCTCACCCGCACCTCCTGGGTCGTCGAGCCGCTCGTCGCCTACGGCGTCCCCGAAGGCTGGTGGATGCCGCTCGGGGCGGCCAAGGCCGCGGGCGCGGTCGGGATCCTCGTCGGACTCTTCGTCCCGGTGATCGGGACCCTCGCCGCCGTCGGCCTCGTCCTCTACTTCGGCGGCGCCGTCCTGACCGTCCTGCGCGCCCGCTCCTACGCCCACGTCTCCTTCCCGCTCCTGTACGCGGCCCCGGTCGTCGGCGCGATGCTGCTCGCCTAGGCCCCCCCGGGGGGGGCGGGGGCTAAGCCACCCGGGGGCGGGACGCGCCCGGGTGGTGGTGGCGGGGGGCGGACATCAGTCCGCGGACCGCCATCACCGTGCCCAGCGCGACGATGGCCGCCGCCACCCCCATCCCCAACACCCCGTGCAGCGGGAGCGCGATCCCGATCGCCCCGCCCAGCACCCAGGCCACCTGGAGCAGCGTCTCCGAGCGCGCGAAGGCCGAGGTGCGCACCGCCTCCGGCACGTCCCGCTGGATCATCGCGTCCAGCGACAGCTTCGCCAGCGCCTGGCAGAAGCCCGCCGTCGCGCCCAGCACCGCCATCAGGACCCCGGAGAAGAAGACCGCCGCCACCACCGCGACGCCGAGCGTGACGCACAGCACCACCGCGATGATCGTCTCCGGCGCGCGGGCCCGCAGCCAGGCGCCCACCGCCGTCCCGCACGCGTTGCCCACGCCCGCCGAGACGCCCACGATCCCCAACGAGACGGCCGCGCTCTGCCCGGCCAAGGGGTGCTCCCGCAGCAGGAACGCCAGGAAGAAGATCAAGAAGCCGGACAGGCCGCGCATGGCGGCGTTCGCCAGCAGCCCGCACAGCACCGACCTGCTGACCGTCCGCAGACCGGGCCGCCGCGAGTGCGCCTCGTGGGTGGAGAGCCGGGCCCGCCGCTCGCCCTTCGCCTCGTCCACCTTGTGCGGCAGGGTGAACGCCGCGAAGGTACCGGCGAGGAAGATCGCGCAGGCCCCGTACAAGGGCCACGGCGGGCCGATCGTGTGCAGGGCCGCCCCCACCGGCGCCGCGGCCCCGGTGGCCAGCAGCCCGGCCAGCGTGACCCGGGAGTTCGCCTTGACGAGCGAGAACTTGGGCGGCAGCAGCCGCGGCACCACCGCGCTGCGCACCACCCCGTACGCCTTGGACGCGACCAGCACCCCCAGCGCCGCCGGATACAGCTCCAGCCCGCCCGTGGCCACCGCGCCCGACATCATCACGGCGAGCACCGCCCGGGTGAACATCGCCGCCGCCATCGCCGCCCGGCGGCCGTGCGGCAAGCGGTCCAACAGCGGGCCGATGACGGGGGCCAGGAGGGTGAAGGGCGCCATGGTGATGGCGAGGTAGAGGGCGACCCGGCCGCGGGCCTCGTCCGTGGGGACGGAGAAGAACACCGTCGAGGCGAGCGCGACTGTGATCATCACATCACCGGCGCCGTTGATCGCGTGCAGCTCGATCAGCTTGCCGAGGCCGGATTCACCCGCCCCGTGCGCGTGCGTGGCCCGCCGGATCCCGCGCGCCGTACCGGTGATCGGCAGGTGCAGGGCACGCCCGAATGCCCGGCCGGCCCTCCGGACCGGTCCCGAGCCGTCATCGGACGACCGTACGGGTGCCACCTGGCCATAGTGCCCCACGCGGCCCCCGAGGACCCCTCCCGGCGCGCTCCCGGCGCGCTCCCGGCCCGAACCGGAGCGAGCCGGACGTCCGCGAATCGGACTTGCATGTGGGCCCAGGCCCGAAGAAGAGGTAGCGTGCGTAGCGCGCCACCGGCGGTTGCTCTTGGCCGCGCGCCTCTTCGCGATCCCGCAGAATGGATGGCAATAGGTGCGCCCGAGGCCGATCGGGTGCGGACGTCGACGCGGCCCTCTGGTCCGCTCCGCCCGCGCCACGTACGGACAGCACCGACGGGTCGTTGTGGACGACAGTACGGACGGCGCACACGTGAGACGGCGTAGGAGAGAACGAGACCAGTGAGTGCTGCGACGACGCGAAGCCGTACCCCGCGTACCCCTGACCGCCTGTGCGTCGAGGCGGTAGAACTCGCGCGGGCGGCGGCCGAGGATGCCGCCTTCCCCGGCGTGGTGGGAGAGCACGTCTCCGCGGTGGCGGAGGGCGACAGGGTCGTCACCCACTACTTCGAGGCCAAGGAGCCGGGCTACCGCGGCTGGCGGTGGGCCGTCACGGTGACCCGCGCTTCCCGCGCGAAGAACGTCACCCTCGACGAAACGGTGCTGCTCCCCGGCTCCGACGCGCTCCTCGCGCCCGAGTGGGTGCCGTGGAGCGAGCGGCTGCGACCGGGTGACATGGGGCCGGGCGACCTGCTGCCCACCGATGCCGAGGACCTGCGGCTGGAGCCCGGCTGGTCCGGCGAGGACGCGCCGCCGCCGAACTCCGTGGTCTCCGCGGAGATGGCCGAGCTGGTCGAAGCGGAGTACACGGACGCGACGGACGTAGCGGACGTGACGGATCCCGCGGTGACGCCGGTGGTGCCGGCGCGCGGTTCCATCGCCTCCGTGGCCGAGGAACTCGGCATGCGGCGGGCGCGGGTGCTGTCCCGCTACGGCCTGCACACCGCGGCCGACCGCTGGGACGAGTCCTTCGGCGCGAAGACCCCGATGGCGCAGGCGGCGCCCGCCTCCTGCGTGTCCTGCGGCTTCCTCGTGGCGATCGGCGGCTCGCTGGGGCAGGCCTTCGGGATCTGCGCGAACGAGTTCGGTCCGGCCGACGGGCGGCTGGTGTCCCTGTCCTACGGGTGCGGTGGGCACTCCGAGGCGGCGGTCATGCCGGCGCCGATGCGGCCCGCGCCGCCGGTGCTGGACTCCATGGCCTCGGACGAGTTCGCGCTGCGACCGGTCGCCGACCCGGACCCCACCCCCTCGGACCTCGGCCACTCCTGACCCTCCCTCCGGGGGCGCCCCGACCTCCCCCAGCTACCGCTGGGCGGGACCCCCGGGCGGGGCTGGGTCGGTCCACTGAGCGCTCGGCCGGGTGCTCGGATGGGTTACCCGGGGTGTGGGGCGGGGGGTGGCGTGGTCCGCTGGGCGGGATGAGGATCAGCGAGCGCCGGCGGCCCGCCGCCAGGCGAACCGGTACCGGGGGCCAGGTCGTCCCCGCTCGACGCCGCCTGTCCTGGGTCGACTTCGCCGTGGCCGCGGCCGTCCTGCTCCTCGGCTACCTGGCCCTGCGCGTCGGCAAGGGCACCACCGTCAACTTCGACCCCGCCGACGTCCCCGACGTCGACACCGACCCGACGAAGCTGCCGTACTACGCCGCCCGCAGCGTCCTGCGCATGTTCATCGCCCTCGGCGCCTCCGTCGTCTTCACCTTCGGCTACGCCTACGCCGCCGCCCGCAGCCGCCGCCTGGAACGGATCCTGATCCCGGCCCTGGACATCCTCCAGTCCGTCCCCGTCCTGGGCTTCCTCTCCGTCCTCGTGACGTTCTTCGTCGCCCTCTTCCCCGGCTCGCTCCTCGGCCTGGAGTGCGCCGTCGTCTTCGCCATCTTCACCTCCCAGGCCTGGAACATGACCTTCGGGTTCTACGCCACCCTCACCTCCCTCCCGCGCGAACTCGACGAGGTCTCCCGTTCGTTCGGCTTCAGCCGCTGGATGCGCTTCTGGCGGATCGAGGTCCCCGCCGGGGTCATCGACCTCGTCTGGAACGGGATGATGAGCTTCGCCGGCGGCTGGTTCATGCTCGTCGCCTCCGAGGCCGTCAGCGTCAGCGGCCACGACTACGCCGTACCGGGCCTCGGCTCGTACGCCGGTACCGCCATCGGCGAGGGCGACCTCGACAGGATCGGGTGGTGCATCGTCGCGATGACGCTCACCATCGTCACCGTCAACTTCCTCTTCTGGCGGCCGCTGACCGCCTGGGCGGAGAAGTTCAAGAACGAGCAGTCCGAGGCCACCGACGTGCAGCGCAGCTACGTCCTGGACTTCCTGCGCCGCTCCCAGTGGCCCACCCTCCTCGGCCGGGCCACCGCCCCCGCCCGCGAGGGCCTCGGTCGGGCCGGCCGGGTGGTCCTGGGCCGCGACGACAAGGCGCTCGCCGTGGACCGGGCGCGGCGCCGCACCGGCGACCTGCTCTTCGCGCTGGTCGCCTGCGCCGTGCTGCTGTGGGGCCTGTACGACCTGCTGAGCTACCTGCGGCGCGAGACCGGCCTCGGGGTCTTCGGGGAGCCCCTGTGGCTCGGCCTGATCACCTTCGTCCGGGTGGTCGTCCTGGTCGCGGGCGCCACCGTCGTCTGGGTGCCGGTCGGCGTGTGGATCGGCTCCTCGCCCCGGCTGACGAAGATCGCCCAGCCCGTCGTCCAGGTCCTGGCCAGCTTCCCCGCGAACCTGCTCTTCCCGCTCGCCGTCTGGTTCTTCCTCAGGACCGGGCTCGACATCAACATCGGGTGCGTCCTGCTGATGGCGCTGGGCGCGCAGTGGTACGTCCTCTTCAACGCCATCGCCGGGGCCATGGCCATCCCCACCGACCTCAAGGAGGCGATGGACGACCTCGGGGTGCGCGGCCTCCAGCGCTGGAAGCGGCTGATCCTCCCGGCCGTCTTCCCCGCGTACGTCACCGGCGGCATCACCGCCTCCGGAGGTGCCTGGAACGCCTCGATCGTCGGCGAGGTGGTCACCTTCGCGGGCACCACGCTGACGGCGACGGGCCTGGGCGCGTACGTCTTCCACGCCACCGAGACGGGTGACTTCCCGAAGCTGATCGCCGGGATCGCGGTGATGAGCCTGTACGTCGTCGGGCTCAACCGGCTCTTCTGGCGCCCGCTCTACGCCCTCGCCGAACGCCGCTACTCGATGTGAGGACCCCGCCATGACGCTGCCGACGCCCCCGCCGACCATCCTGCGGGCCGCCGGGCTCACCAAGTCCTACGCCGGAGCCGACGGCGAACTGCCCGTGCTCGGCGGCATCGACCTCGACATCCACGAGGGCGAGATCGTCGCCCTGCTCGGCAAGTCCGGCAGCGGCAAGTCCACCCTGCTGCGCTGTCTGGCCGGGCTGGTCCCGGTCAGCTCGGGCGCGGTCACCTACCGGGGCGAGGAGCTGCGCGGGGCCAATCCGGGCACCGCGATGGTCTTCCAGACCTTCGCGCTGCTGCCCTGGCTGACGGTCCAGCAGAACGTGGAACTGGGCCTGGAGGCCAAGGGCGTGGACCGCGCCACCCGGGCCCGCCGGGCGGTGGAGGCCATCGACCTGATCGGCCTGGACGGCTTCGAGTCGGCCTATCCGAAGGAGCTCAGCGGCGGGATGCGCCAGCGCGTCGGCTTCGCCCGCGCGCTGGTGGTCGAGCCGGACGTGCTGATGATGGACGAGCCGTTCTCCGCGCTGGACGTGCTGACCGCCGAGAACCTGCGCGGCGAACTGATGGAGCTGTGGGCCTCGGGCCGTTTCCCGGCGAAGGCCGTGGTGCTGGTGACGCACAACATCGAGGAGGCCGTGCTGATGGCGGACCGGGTGGTCGTCCTCGGCTCGCGCCCCTACGGCACGATCAAGGAGACCTTCGAGGTGGCGCTGGAGCGGCCGCGCGACCGCACGGCGCCCGCCTTCGAGCGGATGGTCGACGCGGTGTACGCCGTGATGACCGGGCGGACCGCGAAGGCGGCCGCCCCGGCCGCCCCGCCCGCGCGCCGGACCCCCGCGAACACCCCGCTCCCGGCGGCCAGCGTGGACGGCATGGCGGGCCTCGCCGAGATCGTGCTCCAACGCGGCCGCGACAACAGCGAGGACCTGGCGGACCTCGCGGACGAGCTGGGGCTGGAGGTGGACGACGTACTGCCCCTGGTGGACGGTCTGGAACTGCTCGGGCTAGCCGAGGTGCGCGACCTGCACCTGGTGCTGACCCCGCGCGGGATCGCCTTCGCGGGGGCCGACGTACAGGAGTCGAAGGAGCTCTTCGCGCAGGGCGCGATGGAGGCCCCGCTGGTCCACCTGATCACCACGACCCTGCGCCGCTCGGGCGGCGGCACCCAGCGGGCGGGCTTCTTCCGGGACCTGTTGGCGCACCACTACACGAGCGAGCAACTGGAGCAGCAGTTGGAGACGGCCACCGACTGGGGCCGCTACGCGGAGCTGTACGGCTACCGCGCGGACAGCGAGCAGTACCGGCTGGACGAGTCGGCCGCGGGGGAGCGGGCCCCTCGCTGAACGGCCCGGGCCCGGGGACCGGCAGGCCCGCGCCCGCCGGTCCCCGGGCCGCGGGTCACGCCCGCCCGTCCTCGGTGATCGGGATCGGCTGGACCCCGTTCGCCGAGGGGGCGCCCGGCGCCGGTACGACCGTCTTCGGGGCGCCCGTCACCGCGCCCGTCGCACCGGCCTGCGCGTCCGGCGCCTGGTTCATCGACGACAGCAGCTGGCGCGCGAGGCCCAGTCCGGTGCCGCCCATCGTGAGGGCCTTCGCGAACATCTCCGACATGCCCTCGGCGCCGTTCAGCAGCACCATGTGCTCGACGTTGCCGAAGGCGCTCGCGCCCGCCTCCACGATCTTGGGCCAGTTCTCGGCGAGCTGCTGGGCGACCACGGCCTCCTGGTTCTCCGCCAGGGCCGCCGCGCGCGCCTTGATGGACTCGGCCTCGGCGAGGCCCTTGGCCTTGGCCGCGTCCGCCTCCGCCAGACCCCGGGCCCGCGCCCATTCGGCGTCCGCGAGGCCCTTGGCCTGCGTCGCCGCGGCCTCGGCCTCACCGGTGGCCCGGGTGGCCTTCGCCGCCGCCAGACCGCGGGTCTCGATGGCCTGGGCCTCGGCGGCGGCCGCCGTCTTGACCCGGGTGGCCTCGGCGGCCGCCGCGAGTTCGGTCTCCTGGGCCTTGGCCTGGGCGGCCGAGATCCGGGAGTCGCGGTCGGCCTCGGCGAGCGTGCGCTGCTCGTAGGCCTTGGCGTCCGCGGGCTTGCGCACGTCCGCCTGGAGCTGCTGCTCGCGCCGGTTGGCCTCGAGCTCGGCGACCCGGGTCTCCTGGACGACGACCTCCTGGCGGGCCGCGGCGTCCGCGAGCGGACCGGCCTGCCGGGAGGCGGCCGCGGCCTTGTCCCGCTCGGCCTGGTAGCCGGCCTGGAGGATCTCGCTGTCCCGGGTGGCCTCCGACATGCGGGCGAAGGCGGCCTGTTCGGCCTCGGTCGCCAGCAGGTTCGCGTCGGCCTGGGCGATGCGCGCGTCCCGCTGGACGGCGGCCGCGTGCGGCATCGCGAGGTTCTTGATGTAGCCGGTCGGGTCCTCGATCTCGTGGATCTGGAGCGAGTCGACGATCAGGCCGAGCTTCTCCATCTCGCTGCCGCAGGCCGCCCGGGTCTGGCCGGTCAGCTTCTCGCGGTCGCGGATCATGTCCTCGACCGTCAGTCCGCCGACGATGGAGCGCAGGTGACCGGCGAACACGATGTGCACGCGCTCCGGGATCATCTTCTGCTGGTCCAGGAAACGCCGCGCCGCGTTCGCGATCGAGACCATGTCGTCGCCGACCTTGAAGATCACCACGCCCTTGACCTTGAGCGGGATGCCCTGGTGGGTCACGCAGTCCACCAGCAGCTGGGTCTCGTTCAGGTCGAGCGACAGTTTCCGGACCGCCTGGACGCCGGGCAGGACGAGCGTGCCGCGGCCGGTGACGATCCGGAAGCCCATGCCCTCGCCGAGGCCCTCGGTCTTGTGCGTGGAACCGGAGATGACAAGTGCTTCGTTCGGTTCGGCCACCCGCCACATGAGCTTGAACAGGCCGATCAGAACGAGTAGTGCGGCGAGAACGACTCCCGCCACGACGCCGATAGCCATCGGCAAACGCCCCCTTAGTGCAGTGCCGTTGCGGCACCGATGAGGGCGAGTCTGCGCCCGCCGCCGTTTGGCGTGAAGACGCTGACGGGTCCTTGTCGCAATCTTGATACGCAGCGCCGCGGCGACCGGCCGTGCGACGCCGCCGCGCCGGTCGGCGGAAGGTCAGAGGCAGGTCAGGGGCAGGTCAGAAGCAGGTCAAGGGAGGGTCAGTTGACGTAGGCGGCCGTGACGTACACCGTGCGCGGCGGCAGGTGTTCGACCACCGTGACCACCGTGCCCACGGGGATCGGCTCCCGCTCGTTCAGCGCCGGGTGGGCCAGGAAGTGCTCCGCGCCGCCCCGGATCCGGACGATGACCTCGCCCACGAGTCCGGGCCCCACCGTGCCGGTGACCCGCCCGGTCATCCCCACCATGTCCTGGTCCATACCGGCAGGTTACGCGGGAAGGGCCCGGGGCAGACCCCGGGCCGATCATCCGTTCTCCCCGCGCCCCTCAGCCGGCGAGGACCGGCGGGTGCTCGGGCCGCGCCGCCCGGGCGGCCTCGGTGCGCCGGACCCGGGTCACCGCGATGACCGCGGCGACCAGCAGCAGGGCGGTGGCGCCGTAGGAGGCGGTGTGCATGCCGTGGACGAAGGCGGTGCGGGCGGTGGCGAGTACGGTCTCCCCGGCCGCCCCGCCGATCTGCCGGGCGACCGCGGCGGCCCCGCCGAGCGTCTCCCGTACGGCGGGCCGGGCGTCGCTCAGGTCGCCGCGGTAGACGGCGGTGCCGAGGCTGCCCAGCAGGGCCATGCCGAGCGCTCCGCCGAACTCGCCGCCGGTCTCCAGGACGGAGGCGGCCGAACCGGCCTTCTCGGCGGGGGCCGAGGCGAGGGCCATGTCGGAGACGAGCGCCATCACGGTGACGATGCCGGCGGCGAGGACGGCGGCGCCGATCAGCAGCAGCCACAGCGAGTCGGTGCCGGTGAGGCCGAGGAGGGCGAATCCGGCGGCGCCGATGACGAACCCGCCGGCGATGACGACGGGGCGGCCGAACTTCTGGCCGAGGGCGGTGGAGGCGGGGGCGGTGGCGCCGACGGCGACCGAGGGGGCCAGGGACCACAGGGCGGCTTCCAGGGTGCCCATGCCGAGGACGGACTGGAGGTACTGGGTGGTGAAGTAGGCCGAGCCCATCATGGCGAAGGAGGCGACGGTGTTGAAGGCGACCCCGGCGGCGAAGCCGCGGCCCCGGAAGAGCTCCCGGCCGATCATGGCGTCGTCGCGGCCGAGCTGGCGGCGGACGAAGAGGAACCCGAAGACCAGCCCGGCGGCGAGGCAGCCCAGGTGGAGCGGCCCGAGGCCCTCGGCGGCGATCCCCTTGACGCCGTAGACGACGGGGAGCACGGCGGCCATCGAGAGCGGGACGCTGAGCAGGTCGAAGCGGCCGGGGGCGGGGTCCTTGAACTCCGGTACGAGCACGGGCACCAGGACCAGCAGGAGCACCATCGCGGGGACGTTGATGAGGAAGACGGACCCCCACCAGAAGTGGTTCAGGATGAGCCCGCTCATGACCGAGCCGAGGGCGATGCCGCCGGCCATCGCGCCGGACCAGATGCCGATGGCCCGGCCGCGCTGCCGGTCGTCCTGGAAGAGGTTGCGTACGAGCCCCAGCGTGGACGGCATCAGGGTCGCGCCGCCGATGCCGAGCAGGACGCGGGCGGCGATGAGCATCTCGGCGCTGGTGGCGTAGGCGGCGCCGACGGAGGCGAGGCCGAAGGCGGCGGCGCCGATCAGCAGCAGCTTGCGGCGGCCGATCCGGTCACCGAGCGAACCCATGGTGATGAGCAGTCCGGCGAGTGCGAAGGCGTAGCTGTCGAAGATCCACAGCTGCTGCGTCGCCGTGGGGTCCAGCTCCTGCGTGATGGACGGGATGGCGAAGTAGAGGACGGAGACGTCCATCGAGACCAGGAGCAGGGGCAGCAGGAGGACGGTGAAGGCGGTCCATTCCCGGCGACCTGCGAGACGTGCTGCGGGGTTCGTCATGAGCAGCAATGTACAAGCGTCATAAACGCTTGTCTAGTACGGATGTATGGGACGCTTGTTTAGAACGCTCGTATATCCTCGGGGACATGGGACATCGTGAAGATCTGCTCGAAGGTGCCAAGAAGTGCCTCGTGGCGAAGGGGTTCGCGCGCACGACCGCGCGGGACATCGTCAGCGCGTCCGGGGCCAACCTCGCCTCGATCGGCTACCACTACGGCTCCAAGGACGCCCTGCTGATCCAGGCGTTCATCGGGCTCGCGGAGGACTGGGGCGCCGCGGTCACCCCGGAGGTGACGGGGGAGGGCGGCACGCTGGACCGCTTCGCCTCGGTCTGGGAGGGCATCCTCGGGCGGCACGAACAGTTCACGGCGATGTGGGCGGCCAGTACGGAGATCGCGCTCGCCCCGGACCGGATGCCGGAGCTGGCGGCCATGCTGTCGGCCTCGGAGGGCGAGGGGCGGCGCGGCCTGATCGCCCTGTTCACGGGCATCCCCGAGGAGGAGCTCGACGAGGACGACGTCCGGACGCTGGGGGCGGTCTACCAGGCGCTGCTGACCGGGGTCATGGTCCAGTGGCGCTTCAACCCGGCCACGGCGGCCACGGCGGCGGACCTGACGGAGGGCATCCGCCGCCTGGCCAGCGCCCTCCCGGGAGCCCACCCCCCGAAGCCGTAACCGCTCCGCTGGGCGGGCTGGATGTGGCCCGGGAGCCGTCCCCCTCAAACGCCGGGCGGGCTGGGTGTGGTTCGGGAGCCGTCCCCCTCAAACGCCGGGCGGGCTGGGTGTGGTTCGGGAGCCGTCCCCCTCAAACGCCGGGCGGGCTGGGTGTGGTTCGGGAGCCGTCCCCCTCAAACGCCGGGCGGGCTGGGTGTGGTTCGGGAGCCG